>JACMJD010000006.1 GCA_014380825.1 Phycisphaerae bacterium
AACCGGGTCGTGTGATACAGCCAGCCGCTCACGCGAACGTTCGGTGCGATCGACGGCGCTTTGCGGGCGAGAATGACGAATACGGTCTGCGTCGCATCATCGGCCAGATCGCGCGTGCGCAGGGCACGGCGGGCGGACGCGTGAATCCACGATGCGTGACGATCGAGCAACGCGGTAAACGCGTCCTGCGAATCTTCGTCGACATACTGGCGAAGCAACGCCATGTCGTCGGCGGCGCGATCGCGAGTCGTGATTGGCAAATCGGCTAAACTCATATTTGCTGCCTTGCGTCAAACCCCACACTGCGCTCCGTCCGGTTCCCAGGACCCCGGTTCCCAGGACCGTGGTTGCGAATGTTACACACAAACCATTCAGCGCGATCCGGGGATTTCCCGCAATCACGAAAATCTCATCCAACGAGCATACGTCGGCACACCACGACGTGGATTACATGGCCGCTGGTTTTTGATCGGGTACGACGCAACGTTGTCCGCTGTCAATGCGCGAGTTATGTGCGAAGCTTGATTGATTCGAAGCGGGAGAATTGCCCTGGCGTGACCAGTGACCGCAGGCGCGATTCGTGGATGGAATTGTTCCGAATGATTTCCGAGATGTCGTAATCGTCCTGAAAACGCGCCGCACGCAGCTTCATCGCGATCAGATCATGAATTTCAACAAGGCGGCAAGCGCGCCCCGCCATCATAACATCTGTTGCACGCCCGGCGATGTCGTCGCTGAATTCGTCCTTCCACAAGTCAACCTGGACGCCGCTCTGATGATACCGCTTGTAGCTGTGCAATCTGGGGCGAAGTGATGCCGGTCCATGGCTTCCGAGTTCGCGCTCAGCAGATCCTGGTGCCCGGTCATTGCGACGAAGTCAATGTCCTGCGTCATCGCATCGAGCATCGGCTGGGCATACGGCGCATTGAACTCTTGCCCGGTCATAAGCAGCTCCGCGGCGAGCGCGCGGCCATAATCCATCCGGCTGAGCGTCGCATCAAGCTTTGAAGGCACAACGGACATGCCAGAATTGTACAGCGAGGCGATCGCGCCGTTCGATGAAATTACAACGCCGCTTCCTGCTGCGTGATGATCTCAAAAACCTCGGCGCCGGTCTTGGCGGCGATCAGGGCGTGGCGGAATTTGTCGATGGTCATCAGGCGGCTGATGCGCGCCAGCGCGTGAATGTGCGAGCTGGTTTTGTCCGGCGGGCTCGAGAGCAGCCAGATGATCGTCACCGGTTTGCCGTCGATCGATTGAAAATCGATCGGCGTGGCCGGGCGACCGATGGCCATCACCAGGTCCGCGGTGCCGGCGGTTTTGCCGTGGGGAATCGCCAGGCCGTTGCCGATGCCGGTGGTGCGCGTCGACTCGCGATCGAGCACGGCCTCCAGGACTTTCTTCGCGTCGGTCACATCGCCGTTGTCGGCCAGCAGATTCACCAGCTCGGCGATCGCATCGGTTTTTACGGTGGATTGCAGCGGTATCTTGATGTTCTGCGGCTTGAGAATGTCAGTCAAACGCATGGCCAAACGCTCCGGGTGGCGCCGTGTATTGAAGCGCCGGTGGCACGATCCGACCCTAAGAGCCTCGAATGTGCCGGTCGATTTTGAGGTTCACTCAGACGAAAACGGAGAATGCTACCCGTGTGGTTGGATGCGGGCAACGTCCGGTGTTCTCACCTGTCCGGATGACCTATTGCCCGCTCTCCAGCACCGCCTGCGGCGGCTCGGACTGCGGCGCGGTGGTCTCTGGCGGGGCTCGGAAGGCTCGGTCGTAGAACTTGTTCTGATACTGCACCCACGCTGCCATGTATTCCTGACCGGTCTTGATGAAGGAAGATTGCTCGCCCGCGCCCGCGAGGTTTTTCGTTTCTAGCGGGTCGTTGTTCAGATTGAACAGCTCGAAGACATTCTTGGTCGCATTGTAAACCAGTTTCTTTTCTCCGTCGCGATAGCCAAAGAGAAAGTCAGACCACGGCGCGCAGAAGTAAACTCGATTGCTCCGCGCCGGATCGAACAGGCTTCGGCCCTGCCAGCTTCCGGGAACTTTTGACTCACCGAGCACGTCCAGGACGGTCGGCGCGAGGTCGACCAGTCCACCGATGACCGTGCGCGTTTCGCCGCGGAACAACTTGGGGTTGATCAGGACGAATGGGACTTTGAGATTTTCTTCGTATAACTGCGTTCCGTGTCCCCACTGATTGTGCCGGCCGAACGCCTCGCCGTGATCACCGACAACGACGACCAGCGTTGAATCCAATTGTCCCCGCGCCTCCAGCGCCGCCAGAATCCGGCCAAGCGCTTCGTCGCCGTGCTTCAAGGCGTTTAAATATCGGTTCTGCGATTCTTCGCCCGTCTTAAAATCGATGAGCTTGTCCGCGAAGTAATACGGGTAATGCGTCGAAAGCGTCCACATCATCGCGAAGAACGGCTGGTTCGCATCTCCGGAGTTTAGCCACGCGATCAGCGAGTCGGCTGTCGCGAGGTCATCCGTGCCGTTGAGAAACTTCCATCGCGACGTGAACGACGCCTGCCCGGCGTTTTGCAATCGATCGTGATAATCCTGCACGAGATCGAATGAGCGATGCGACAGGAACTTTCCCGCGCCTTGATACACCAGATCGCCGGACGCAAAGAATGACGTGCGATAATTCGATCGCGCCTTGAGATGTTTGCTCAGCGAATCCAGCGGCACATCCGGATGTTCCTGCGTGAGCGTCTGATACGAAACCCACGGATATGCCGAACACAGGATCGACACCAGCGACATGTTGGTGGCCGGCGCGTGGGCGTAGACGTCTTTGAAGATCACCGATCGATCGCGGTACTTATTCAGGGTGGGCGTGACCGGATACTTGCCGCCGTACGTTTCAAGATATTCCGCCGCGACGGATTCCATCACGAAAACCAGGACGTTTTTCACTTTCGCGTCGGTGGGACGGATAACGGTGGTGTCGGTTCGCGGCGCGTCTTTCGGACGATCGACCGCTGCTTTGACATCATCGGGCGAGATGCTTGTGCGCATCGTCATCAGCGCCGGGGCGTCATACGAAGTGACCAGCGATGCGAGGAATGCGGTCACCGGGTTCGACAGCTTGTTCGCGTCCCACTTTTGCGTGGCTAGAAACCAGTGCGAGAAGAACAGGTAAAAGCCGAGCAGCGGCAACGCGGCCGCGTACTGCGTTCGCGGCGCGACATATGCCGACAGCAGCGGCCAGAATTTTCGCAGAGCAAATGCCAGCACCAACATGCCCGCGCACATGCCCGTGCCAAGGAGCACGGAGCCCATCCGCAGCGATGCGAACATCGCGTGGCTTCCGTCAGCGGTGCTGAACAGGTCGGAGTAATACAACCATCGATAATTGAACGGCCCGCCCAGCATGCGGACGACTTCGACATTGATCATCCCGGCCAGCAGCATCAACACCGCCATGATCGGGAACCCGATGCACACGCCGCGAACAACGCGCGGGCGATCGTGCCATCGCCACAGCACCGCGCAGCTCGCGCCGGCAAGGAGCGTCAGGACGAACACGTCATACACTGCCGTCATGATCGCACCGGGCAATTGCTCAAACGGCTCGGCAAATGCGTACCAGTCGAACCCAACCGTCATTGCGCGTACCGGAATAAGGAAGAACGCCAGGCTGATCGCTGTAGAGATGATGCGTGCGTGTGGCGGCGTCGTTGGCTGCTTCGCGAACGATTCATCCACGGGCTTTGGTTGCAGAAAACGTACGCGCATGTCAGTTTTCCTTGCTCGCGCTCTGTCGGGCACGCGGCTCGAGATTCAGCGTCCCGATGATGCTGATGAAGAAGCTCGACAGGATCGTCTGAAGCCCCGCCGCCGTGAGTGTGGCGCCGGGAATCACCCAGCGCATCGTGATCTGCGGGTTGAGCGCGCCGAAGTGCCCCAGCTTCCAGGTGTTGATGATCGCCGCGATCAAGCCTAAGCCGATCGCGAGCATCACGCAGCCCAGCACCAGGCCGCGCTCCAGCGTCGCCACGCGGAAGAATTTTCGCACGCGCTGATCGGGCGGACATTGCCGGGAGCTGATGGCCACCACCTTCGTGCCGATCGCAAAGAGCACTGCCTGCTGACCGCAAAGAATCGCCAGGCTCGACATAACGAGGGAATTCAGACCGAACCCGATCGATGCGATCTGCACGCCCGCAAGCGACACTACGTATCCGATCGCGCCAAGTGCGATCAGCAGCTTACCTGGTTCCAGGAACAGCCAGCGCGGACAATGCATCAGGTAAAAGCGGAGCGTGCGCCAGCCGTCGCGAAATGTCTTCAAGTGCGGCGGATGACTCTTGCGACCATCCGGATGCAGGGTGATGGGCACCTCAGCGATCTTCGCTTCATATCGGCTGGCCTTGATAATCATCTCGGTGGCGAATTCCATCCCGGGTGATCGAAGATCCAGCCGGTCGTAGAGTCGTCGCGTGAATCCGCGCATGCCGCAGTAGACGTCATGGATCGGTGCGGCGAACCAGCAGCGCGCCATCATCGAGAACGCCGGATTTCCCCACCAGCGGTGCAAAATCGGCATCGCGCCGGGCTTGACCGTCCCGCCGCCGGACGGAAGCCGGCAACCTTGCACCAGCTCGTATCCGTCGCGCAGCCGATCGACGAACTTCGGAATTTCCCCGAAGTCGTAGCTGTCGTCCGCGTCACCCATAATGATGAATCGGCCGTGCGCGCGATCGATCCCGCCTATCAGTGCGTTGCCATAACCGCGCTGGCTGATCTCGATCACGCGTGCGCCCAGTGCCGCTGCGATTTCCTTCGAGCCGTCAGTGCTTCCGTTGTCGGCGATAATGATTTCGCCGTCGATCCGCGCGTCGTGAAGTGCGCGCATCGCTTTTTCGATGCATGTGCCGATCGTGTCCGCCTCGTTCAGGCACGGCATGACGATTGAAACTTCCGGCCCGTGATTTGGCGGATCAATCAGATCGGCGCTTTCGCGTTTCGTCGGCGCCGGCCCGGTTGCGGTGCGTGCGTGGATCATTTCTCGTCGCCCCCCGCGACCGATTCCTGTTTGCCGGGCGAGAAGTACATGACGCATGTCGACGGCAGAACCACCGCCCGCGCGTTTCGCAGTCGCGGGAGGTAGTTCAGGTTTTCACCCGAGCGCGCGTGTACGTCGACGTAGCGATAGAAGAAAATCTGCCACCACCACGAATAGTCGGGCAACGGGTAGCCGCGGAAGATCGCGGGATTCGCGCCCACGGGATTGTCAGTCACGTCGGAGTAGTAAACTGTCAGCTCGCGCTGTCGACGGAACACATCGGCGGCGAATGGTGGTAGCCGATCGCGCGGTACATCAATGCTCGCGACGTAACGACCGAGATGGTCCGCGAAGTTGCGCGCCGTCAGCCGCCGCGCCCATGAATCGGCTTCGGAGCGACTGAGGTGAATGTCATACTTTTTCGCCGCAAGCTGCACATCGTGCCAGTTGGCCGAGATGAAGCGACTGAAGCTTTCGATGATCACGAGGTCGTTCGGGAAGTTCTCGAAGAACGATCGACGAACGGCGGCAACAGATTGAACCGGAACATCGGTGTAATACGTAAGAATGAGCTGATCGCTCGGCGTCGCGTACACGCGTGTTGCCGGCCGAAGCTCCCAGGTGCGCATGCGGGCGATCAGGTCGCGGTTGCGATCGCTTTTCTCAACTTCGCGATCCCAGCTATACGAAGCCCGCGCGTTGCCATAAATGAAACCCAGGAACAGCACTGAGCCGATTACCACGGAATAACGCGGACGCATCAATCGTCCGACACCGGCGAACAAGATCGCGCCAAGCAAGATTCCCGGCCCGACGATCCCGAGATACGCGCGCGGGAGCCACAAGCTGGCGGCGGGGATCAGCAGCATGAAAGCGAGCCAGCCGATCACACACCAGGCGATGAGGAACGCGCAAGAACCGCGCGCGTCGACGAACGGCGCGATCAGTCTTGCGGGCAGGCGATTGCGAAAAAGATGTACGGTGAGAATCCACGCAGTGCCCATCGCCAGGAACAACGTCACCGGCCAGCGTTCGATCGCGTAGAGGAACAGATCGCGCGGCAGGTGCAGCGTCGCAGCGGCCTTGGGAACGATGGATGCCGATGTGAAAAACTCCGTCGCGATTCCCCATGGAACGATCGCCAACAGGACAATCGAGCTGCTGGCGAGCAATTTCTTCCAGACGCCGTTTTGTCGAAGCAGTGCCGGCAGCAAGACTGCGGCGGCGGCGCAGGAGATGATGAAGGTCAGCACGTGCGTGTGGAACAGCAGAGACGCGGCAATCGCGCAGCCGAGGTAATCGCGCCATCGTCCGCGTTGCAGCATGCGCCACAGCAGCAGACAGCACGCCATCGATAGCATAAGCGTTAACGAGTAATAGCGCGCCTGCCGGGCTGCATGCACCATCGGCACAGCAACGGCGGAGGCAAGCAGTGCCGCCCAACCGGCGTCGTTCCCGTACATCTCGCGAGCGGTGATGTAAATCAGAACCAGGAAGACTAATCCGAAGATGACTGATGGAATGCGCGGCGCGATCGTGCGCAGGGTGATGTCTGCCGGCGTGGTGCGGGCGACCAGCCTTGATGCGTCCGTCGCCGGCTCGATGCCGAAGGCGCGCAACGAACCAGCCATCACGTACAGCGGCAGCCAACCGTGGTAAACCGCCACGCCGCGCTTGGAGTAGCTGCTGTCTCGAAATTCGTATTCCGGATTCTCCGGCCATGGTTCCGTCAGGACGTTTTCGAAGATAGGCAAGCCGAGATAAGTCGAAGTGGGGTAGCCGTGCTCAAGAATAGTTAACGCATTGATGGACGACTCGGCTTCGTCGCACCACATCATCGGTGCATCAAGTCGGTAACAGCGCAACACCAGCGCGACGGCCAGCACGAGGTATAGACAGAAGCGCTCGACGCGATGCACACGGAGCGACGGCGATTGAATTGTTCCGGCATTACTCATCATGCGAGCTCGATATTTGCATCGACGCTCGCTAGAAGCGGATTAACCAGACAGAACAGGTCCGATAATCCGGTGGCTAGGTTTTCGGAGTAGAAACGTCGAACCCCGGGCCAGGTTTCTTCTTTGGGATGAACCCGATTACGAAGCACAGGATCATCAGCACCCAGAAGATCCAGAACGCCGGGCTGTCGAGGCTGTGGAAATCCGCCGGGCCGTGATACGCCTGACCGGCGGGCCAGTCAGCGGGCGGCCTGTTGAACCACCAGTCTACGACCAGCTTTCCGCCGATGATCGTCACCAGCAGATACGCGGCGGTTTCGAAGTTGGGGAATCGATCCAGCAGCTTGATGAACATCACGGCTGCGAAGCGCATGAGCACGACGCCCATGAACCCGCCGGACACGACGACCCACAACTTGGGGTGAATTTCCTTCGGATCGTGCGGCACGCCGCTGACCAGGGCGATGGCGGCGAGGATCGAATCGATCGCGAACGCGATGTCCGTCATCTCAATGACGAACACGGTGGGCCAGAACTTCGCAAGCTTGCGACCTTTTGGAAGAACCGCCGTCAGGACGGGCATTGGCGTGTGCGAGGCGATTGCTTCGCGTTCCTGCTCCGGCGTCATCGCCTCGTCGTGCGCGTGGGCTAAGCCGTCATCATCCTCATGGTTCTTGTCGAAGAAGAAGTGATTGACGGCCACGTAGATCAGATACGCGCCGCCGA
Organism: Phycisphaerae bacterium; assembly: GCA_014380825.1. The sequence goes on from JACMJD010000006.1 coordinate 7,702, forward strand.
GGAGTTTCACGATCCACCATTTCAAGAGCAGGCTCGCCAGCGCGATCGCGATGATTCGGAAGACAAACGCGCCGACCAAACCGTATGTCAGCGCGCGTTGCTGCTGATGCTTTGGCAATCGCTTGGCGAGCAGACCGAGCACCAGCGCGTTGTCGATCGACAGCACGCCTTCCAGCACGATCAACAACCCGATGATCGCCAGGTCTGATGCTGCGAACTGTTGATTGAAGTACGAGGCGAGAAGATCCATATCGCAAACCGTTTGGGGGTGAACCGTTGAAGAAAAAACTAAGTTCCAAAAATTCGATCACCGGCATCACCGAGGCCGGGAAGGATATAGCCTTTATTGTTCAGTTCGCGATCGACGGCTGCGCAGTAAATCGGAACTTCCGGATGCTGCCGGTGCAGCGACGCGATGCCTTCGGGCGCGGCAACGAGACAGACGAACTTCATCGACGTCACGCCCGCCTTCTTCAGGAACGTGACCGCCGCCGCGCCGCTGCCGCCGGTGGCGAGCATCGGGTCGATCAGCAGGACTTCCGTCTGGGCGATGTCCGGCGGGAGCTTCTGATAATAGCTGACCGGCTCAAGTGTTTTCTCGTCGCGATACACGCCCAGATGACCGAGGCGGGCATCGGGCAAGACTCGCAAGACGCCATCGGCCATCCCGAGACCGGCGCGAAGGATCGGCACCAATGTGACCTGCCGCGCGAGCACCTGCCCGATCATCTGCTCCAGCGGCGTCTGCGTCGGCTTGGGCTTGGTGGGCCAGTCGCGCGTGACTTCGTAGACCATCAGCATCGCGATTTCATCGAGCAGCGCGCGGAACTTGCGATGATCGGAGGAAAAGTCGCGCAGCTCGGTGAGTTTGGTCTGGACGACGGGGTGATCGATGACCCAAACGTTCTTCAGCGCGGCGTTTTTCAACGGGACGTTTTGCATCACGAATTGCTCTTTTACCCGCACGACCGATCCCGGCAAGTGCGGCATGATTAGAAAACATCCTCAACTTCTCACCCGCCCACGCCGGGTCTGAGGGTAAGTCCGAAGACCCGGATTGCCCCCGATTGACCGTTGACCTGCAATATTCTGCCCAAACTCAGACATGAACAGTTAGAGTGGACGTTTAAGTTGGCAGAGTGCATGACACCCAGGGCAGGCCAAGGCACCGGTGGGGAAGCGGATCGGCTTCCGCTGCCCGATCGGTCTGCGCCAAGGTCGCCCGAGCAACCGGCGGGTGAAACAGCGGGGCAAACAGCGGGGCCACTGGGGCCATTGCCTGCGGAGTTCGCTCAGAATTTTCGTGAGGCGTACCGCACGCTCTGGACGATCGCTGCTGGAATAGTGAATGACCCGTTTATCGCCGAGGACGTGGTTCAGGAGGCCGCCGTCACGGCGCTGGGGAAGTTGAACGAGTTCGAGCCGAACAGCAACTTCACCGCGTGGATGGCCAAGATCGTGCGATATATCGCGTTGAACCAATCTCGCCGAACCAAGCGTCAGCCGGCCAACCTTGATCCCGGCACAATGGACGATTCGCTCGCCGCCCGCGCCGGCGGACTTGCGCGCACGCCGCCGGTTGTCGATGTCCATGGCCAGCTCGATATTCAGCGCACGCCGTTCGACGATCGCGTGATGCACGCCCTGAATTCGGTGAGCGATATCGCCCGCGCGTGCCTCTTGCTTCGCACGCTGCAGGGCCTGAGCTACGACGAAATCGCAGGGGCGCTTCAGATCCCGCCCGGCACTGCCATGAGCCACGTGCATCGCACGCGCCTGATGCTGCGTGAAAAGCTGGCGGAATTAAATCCGACTCGCGACTCTTCGAAAGGGGGAGGGCCGCATGGCTGATATTAATCCCCCCAACCGGTTCGATGGGCGGGAGTCCAATGGGCGCGAGTCCGATGGGCCAGAATCGATCGACGCATATTGCGACGATCAGATGTCCAGCGAGAAGCGCTCGCGATTTGAAGAACAACTGGCGCGCGAACCTGCGCTGCGCGACGCGGTTGCGCGGCAACGTCAGATCGATCAATCGTTGCAGCGCATGTTCATGCCGGTCATCGGCGCAGGTTTGGGTGCGGACGCCGTTCTCGCGAAACTGAAGCCGCCGCACGCGGCGGAAGTGCCCGCGCCCAGCAATGGCAAGGTGATTCATCACTCGCAACACGCGACGCACAACGTGCAGCCTCGCAAGTTCGTCCGCACGCCGCTGGCGATTGCCGCGGCGCTGGTGTTCCTGGTTTGCGGGCCGTTCGCGATCTGGAATGCATGGGATGCGTTCTATCAGCCGTCGAAAGTGGCGTACGAACCAAAGCCGGTTCGGCCGCTGGATGTCGCGTATCGCGCGGAAGTCGAAAGTGGTTTCAACTGCGATTGGGCGTGCAAATCGCAGAACGAGTTCGGCGCGTATTTCGCGGCCGGGTTTGGCCAGCCGTTGCAGATGAAGGACCCGCCCGCCGACGTCGCGTCGATCGGCCTGAAATATACAGGCGGCATCACGCCCAACACGATCAGCTATATGGCCAGGGTGCAGGGCCAGCCGGTGATGGTCTTCGCCGACAAGCTCGACGCCGATGCTGCCGCCGGGCAGACGCTGGCTAATCCAAAGGGCCTGCACATCTACAAGCGCACGATCGGCCCGCTCGTGCTGTATGAAGTCTCGCCGTTGGACAAGCCGATGCTGCTCGACCTGTTCTACACGCCATAATTTCTGGTCTCTTCTCCCGGTGCGCCGCGAGCGGGAAGGCAGTTGTTTCCCTCGTTCACGTTCGCTGTCGCGGCTTGCGAGGTCGAACCGTTAGTGCCGTCTCGAGATTCCGCATCGCCTGTTTCAGTCGCTGCTCATTTTCGACCAGCGCGATGCGCACGAACCCCTCGCCCGCTTCCCCAAACGCGCGTCCTGGCGCCAGGGCGACTTTGGCCTCGTCCATCATTCGCAGGCAGAAGTCGAGCGAGCCTTCGCTTTTTTTCAGGTGAGCCGGGTTGATCTGTGCCCACACAAACATGCTGGCGCGCGGAATCTCGCATGCCCAGCCGAGCCGGGCGAGCGCGCGGCAGACGATGTCGCGTCGCGTCTGGTACAGCTTCGATTGCTGCTGCGGCATATCTTTGCACTCGCGCATCGCGATCACGGAAGCGATCTGGATCGGCGCGAAATGGCCGTAGTCGTAGTAGCCCTTGATGGTCGCCAGCGCTTTCACCATCGCGCTGTTGCCGCAACAGAAGCCCACGCGCCAGCCGGCCATGTTGTAGCTTTTGCTCATCGTGGTGAATTCGACGCCGATCTCCTTGGCGCCGGCTGAGGCGAGGAACGATGGTGCGCGATAGCCATGGAAGTTGATCTCGCCGTACGCGAAGTCCGAGATGATCATCACGCCGTGACGCCGGCACATCGCGATCGCCTGTTCCCAGAAACCGGCGTCGATCGTGAGCGCGGTGGGGTTGTGCGGATAGTTAAGGATCAGCAGCTTGGGCTTTGGATACAGCCCGGCGATCGTTCGCTCAATGCGTTCGAGAAAGGAGGCATCGTTTCCCAGCGGTACGCGAATGACATTCGCCCCGGCCATTGCGACGGCGTATATGTGGATCGGAAATGCCGGGTCCCCGACGATGGCCGTATCACCCGGACCGAGCAGCGCGAGGCACAGATGACTGAAACCCTCCTTCGATCCGATCGTGCTGATGACTTCGGTCTCGGGATCCAGCTCCACGGCGTGTTTGGTCTTGTATTTCTTCGCGCACTCGTTGCGGAGCCCGGCGATGCCGTGCGAAACGCTGTAACGATGGTTCCGCGGATCACGCGCCGCCTCGGCCAGCTTCTTCACGACGATCTCGGGCGTGGGATCGGTCGGGTTGCCCATGCCAAGGTCGATGATATCGACGCCGGCCACGCGCTTGGCGTGCTTCATCGCGTTGATCCGCGCGAACAAGTACGGAGGCAGGCGCGCAATTCGGGCGGAGACGTCAACGCTGAACTTGGAATTACTCATAGCCGAAATGCGAGGCGGGTTTCCGAGCGGGAATCTACCCACAATGAGTCCGCGTGTCATTTCGATCGAAGCGGAGCCAGCGTATAAACAGCAGCAGAACAAAACTTCAGCGAGGCGGAGTGTATCACTATTTTCTGATCGGACTCGGCGGCGGATTGGGCGCGATCGCGCGCGCCGGCCTGGGCGGATTGATTCTTCACCGCTCGGCCGATTGGCGCTTCCCGATCGGAACGTTCGCGATCAACGTGCTCGGATGCATCGTTGCCGGTGTGCTCGCGGGTTTGATCAAGCGGTTCGACCTGTTCTCGCCCGAAACGCGCACGTTCCTCTTCACAGGTTTGCTCGGCGGCTTCACGACGTTTTCGGCGTTTGGTCTGGAGACCGTTGTGCTGCTCCGGCAGGGCGCATACGCAGTTGCGGTTTCTTACGTCATCCTGAGCGTCATCCTGGGAATTGGTGCGCTTTGGGTTGCGATGATCACCATCGCATGATTTTTGCCATAACTGGGGGACATCTCACATTTCACACGTTGCCAATTGTGGTCGCCATTTGGTAATCCAGAAATCGCGCGGGCTTGTTTGGAGGAAGAACTATGCCGCATGTATCAGCAGGTGCCGCGCGCCTTGCTACCATCGCCGTTTGCGTTTTCATTTCCTTCGCCGCCGCACCCGCGGACGCACGTCCGCCGGTTGAGTTCACCACACTTCAGCACGGCGCGATCGTCACGAATCAGTTTCAGGCGAGCGAGGGCCTGACCGTTAGCGCGAACAATCTCGCGCGGCCGTTCGATCTGGCGATCATTTTTGATACCACCCGCACCGGCACCGCTGATCCCGATCTGGAAGGCCCGCCTTGGAGTGGCGGCAACCTTCAATCCAACACCAATTTCGGCAACGTGCTGATCCTCGCGGAGAACAACGTCGACACGCAGGCGCCGATCGGCCTGATCGATAGCCCCGACGATGAAGGCACGCGACCGGCCGGCGATCTGATCTTCCAGTACAACCGTCAACTCACCACTTTTGGATTCGATGTGATCGATGTCGAAGGCGTGATGGACGAGAACGGGAGAATCAGTTTCTTCCGAGATAACTTGCTTCAGACGTCGGTGAACTTCTCGCAGTTCGTCACTGCCGGGGCGTTCTTCGACCCGACGATCAGCTTCGGCGACCACAGCATCAACCGGATCAAGCCGTTCACCGCGACACAGCTTGGAATCACCAGCTTCGACAAAGTGGTGGTGCGACTCGGTGGGTCCGGCGGGCTGGACAATATCGTCGTGCCGGAACCGTCGGCGAGCATTTTGCTGCTAGTGGGCGCGATGGGCGCGACGCGACATCGCCGCCGCGCCGCGGTATAATTTGCGGCTGTATGACGGTTTACGAGACGACGAATCATCACACGATCTATCACTGGTGTACCTGCCGCGGCCTGTGGCCCGCGTGCTTGGCGGGGCAACCCGATCGCATCCGCCTCGGCGGCGACGAGTTCGCGGCGGAGGAGGAACAGCTCGAGCCCATCGAATGGTGGCGCTGGTTTCAGGAATTCGACCGCAGAAATTTGCAGTTGGTGTACGACCC
>JACMJD010000516.1 GCA_014380825.1 Phycisphaerae bacterium
AGATGGATGATCCCTTTCGCCGCCGGCGCCGCTTGCTCGAACGTGTGGACGTGAGCCATCACGTCGTGACGCAGCCGTTTTTCCCAGTCGGCCGCGACTTCGAAGTCTATCGTCTCCAGATGCGCCGCCATCTGCTTCAGCGCGTCATCCGTGATGCGATCCAATCCCAGCTCGCGCTGGCAGCGCGCCAACTCCAGCCAGAGCTTTCGCCACAGCGTGAACTTGTAGCGGGGCGAGAAGAGCCGCAGCATCTGCTCGGAGGCGTTGCGGGAAACGAGAGGCGATTGATACGTGCCAAATGGATCGGGTGATTTGGTCATCGGGTGATCGGGTGATTTGAAATCATCTCTCATCTCGGCATTGATTCAATGGCTCGATCACCCGATCATCAAATCACCCGATTCCCATGATTCGCCCCGCCACACCGAACGACGTCCCCGAGATCGCGAACCTCATTCGCGAGCTTGCGGAGTACGAGAAGCTCTCACACGAGATCACGTTCGACATCAACGACCTGCGCGAGCACCTGTTTGGCGTGCGCCCCTACGCTGAAGTCCTCATCGCCGAGCATAGCGAATCGCGTGCGATCGTCGGCTTCGCGTTCTTCTTCCACAATTACTCGACGTTCTGCGGCAAGCCAGGCATCTACCTGGAAGACCTCTTCGTCCGCCCGCAACATCGCGGACAGGGTTATGGAAAGGCCTTACTCGCGCGACTTGCCCAGCTCGCGATCGATCGCAGCTGTGCGCGACTCGACTGGGCCGTGCTGGACTGGAACAAACCGTCCATCGGGTTTTACGAGCGCCTCGGCGCCCAACCGCAGACGGACTGGACGACGTATCGGTTGGTGGATGAGCCGCTGGAAAAGGTAGCGCGAAGCGACAACATGAAGAGATAAATCCGAAATCCGAATCTCGAAATCCGAAACAAGCCCGAAATCCGAAATTCGAATTTTCATCTTTCGGATTTGTTTCGGATTTCGGATTTCGAGCTTTCACCCCGATCATCCCTTTACTGTAACCCGCAACAACTGCCCCGACGCGCCGTCATATCCTGCGAACGTGTCGCGACTCAGCGGGATCAACTGTTGCAATCTGGTCGCGTACACCGCGAACTCGCCCGGGCCCTGGATGTCGTTGCGGCTGATCGCGGAATAGGTCCCGGTCTTCGCGTCCAGCTTCAGCAACGCGGGGTATTGCACCATCAAATCGGCGGCGGCGGGACGCGCGGAGAGCGGCGGGTCGATCAGCGTGGAGTCGGCGGCGAAGATCAGGAAATGCTCGGGCACGTCCGGGTTCTTCTGAGCCGCCTGCACTGTCGGCTCGCTGAGCGTGTCGCTGATGCCGACGATCGACGCCAGCAGCGTCGATGCGCCGGTCTCATCGACGATGTGAATCGCGCCCATCCGCCGATTGATCATCAGCATCGTGTGACGGATCGTGTTCCGATTCGCATCGGTGCCGGCGATCATCGGACCAACGCACAGCTCGATCTCGCTGCTCGTCAGATCGACCGGTTCGCCGATGCGAACCATCGCGATCCGCCGCTCGAGATTTCCCTGCCCGATCACCGGCAGACGGTTGGGCTCGAACTCCAGGATCGACCAGGCGTCGCTGTGACGCAGGAACACGCGGA
>JACMJD010000517.1 GCA_014380825.1 Phycisphaerae bacterium
ACGGGTCTGTCCGCGGGCAGCAGCAGGTAGCAGTACGCGCGGTGCTTGTACCGCCCCACCCGGCCACGCAGTTGGTGCAGCTCGCTCAGGCCGAAGCGGTCGGCGTTGTTGATGATGATGGTGTTGGCGTTGGGGATATCCAGGCCGCTTTCGATGATCGTCGTGCAGACCAGGATGTCGGCGTCGTGGTGGATAAATTTCACCATCACGTCTTCCAGCTCGCCCTCGCCCATCTGTCCGTGGCCAATGATGATTCGCGCGTCCGGCGCCAACTGCTGGATCTCTTCTGCGATGCTGAGGATGTTGTTCACGCGGTTGTGAACGAAGTAAACCTGCCCCTCGCGCTGGAGCTCTCGCATGATCGCCAGCTTGATGCGGTTCTTATCGTGGCTCATCACCTCCGTGACGATGCTTCGTCGATCCTGCGGCGCGGTGGTGAGCGAGCTGATATCGCGGAGGCCAAGCATCGACATGTGCAGCGTGCGCGGGATCGGCGTGGCCGACATCGTCAGCACATCGACCGTCGTGCGCATCTGCTTCAATCGCTCTTTGTGCGTCACGCCGAAGCGTTGTTCTTCGTCGATCACGACCAGGCCCAGGTCCGCGAATTTCACGTCCTTGCTGATCAACCGATGCGTGCCGATGAGGATGTCGATCTCACCGGTTGCGAGCTTCTTGACAGTTTCCTTCTGCTGCTTGGATGACTTGAACCGGCTGATCGAGTCGACCACGAACGGATAACTCGCCATGCGCTCGCGAAACGATCGATAGTGCTGCTCAGCCAGCACCGTTGTCGGCACGAGCACGGCCACTTGCTTGCCGAACTCCACCGCCTTGAACGCCGCGCGCATCGCCAGTTCGGTTTTGCCGTAACCGACGTCGCCGCACAGCAGCCGATCCATCGGGCGTGGGCGCGACATGTCCTGCTTGATGTCTTCGGCACTTGTGAGCTGATCGACCGTTGGTTCGTACGGAAACTCCGCCTCGAACTCGCGCTGCCATTCCGTATCAGGCGGAAACGCAACGCCCCGCTCGGCGCCGCGCGCCGCCTGCACTTCGATCAGCTCCGCCGCCATGTCCATCACGGCTTCGGAAACTTTCGCCTTCTGCTTCGACCAGACATCGGAACCGAGCCGCGAGAGCTGCGGATGTCCCTGAAATCCGCCGATGTATTTCTGGATCAGGTTGATCCGCGACGCCGGCACGTGCAGCGTGGCGTTCTCCGCGAAGCGCAGGCTCAGATATTCTTCGGTTTTGCCGTCCTTCTGGATCGTGTGCATGCCCATGAACCGCGCGATGCCGTGCGCCACGTGAACGACGTAGTCGCCGTCCTTCAGATCGAGGAACGAATCGACCGGCCGCGAGGCGATCACTTTCCTCACGCGACGGCGTTGCTCGTATCGATGAAAGAGTTCGTGATGACCGACGAGCACCAGTGGACGCGCGGTCGCATCTTCAGATTGATAAACAAATCCGCGATGGAGATATCCGGTCGTGACGTCGATCTTGTTCGACAGTCCGGGCGCATCCGTTTCGATCAGCTCGATGAATCGTTTGCGCTCCCCTTCGTTCTCACAAAACAACGTGACATCGTGCGTCTGCGCCAACTCGTTCAGCTCACCGATCGCTTTCTTCGCTTCGGTCTCGAATTTCTGGAGCGAGCCGACGCTCAATCGCACGTGCCGCACATTGCGACCGCCCACCAGCGTCGGCATCGACGTCGTGTTCTGGTCGAACTGGCTCAACTCGATCCGCGCGAACGGTTCAGCATTCCGCAGCACGGCCGCCAGCGGATAGATGCCTTTTTGTTCAGGCAATCGATCCAGATAACTCTTCGCCTGCTCGGCGATCTCCAGCGGCGCCCACAGCGCGACGATCGTGTCGGGCGGCATGTAGCTGAACAGGCTGGTTGAGCTGGATGTGTCGGGCAGTTGACCCTTGATGTCGAGGATGCGAACCGTCTGAAGCGCGCCCTGCGAGCCGAGCGTGTCGAGGTTGAATCGCTTGATCGATTCGACCGTATCGCCGAAGAAATCGATGCGAACGGCCAAGCCGACTTCTTCGGAAGTGTCGTCGAATTCGCCCGGCAGGTAGATGTCGATAATCCCACCACGAACGGCAAAATCGCCCGGGACTTCGACTTGCTCCAGGCGGTTGTAACCGTGATCGGACAGCCAGACGATCAGCTTCTCGGGCTCCAGCGCGTCGCCGACGCTGATCGTGCGGACGAGATGCTTCAGCTCATCGCGCGCGGGGATCGATTGCATGAGCGACTGGATTGGCGCGACCAGCGTGAGGTCCCGCGAGTCTTTCGAAAGCGTGTCCGCGAGCCGCGAGATCAGTCGCAGGCGGTTGGCAACCTGCTCTTCGCTGATGCGGCCCAGGCTGCCGCCAAGCTCAAGCGCCGGCATGACATCGGGTCGCTTGCCCAGGAACAGTTCGATGTCGTCAGCTAGATCATCGGCTTCATCGAGATGCCCGCAGACGAGCATGACCGGCCGATTCAACTTCTGCTGCACCGCAGCAACGGCCGCTGCAACGCTGCTTCCCCACAGGCCAGACGCGGTCACCGCACCGCTGTCGGCCACCGTGCGCGCAAGCTCATCCAATTCGCGCGCAGCAAGCAGCCGCCCGATCGCTTTCGGCGGGGTCGTTTCACTCATCTCGATCCGATCTTAGCGCGATTCCATGACGACGTAAAGATCAACCGCCCAGCGCAAAGGGAAAGAACCTGCGTGGTGCGACAAATCTCTTCATCACGGCCGATGACTCGATCGTTAGCCAAGTCACTTCTTCTTTGCGCTCCCGCCACCGCCACCGCCCCCGCCGCTGGATGTGGCGCCTTCGTTCGCCTGATGCTGCTGATAGATCAGGCCAAGGATCGTCGGAATGAAAATCGCGAGCGGAAGCAGGAACGGTTTTACCTGCAGATGTTGAACAATCTGCGGTGTGATCGATTGGTATTTGAAGACCAGACCCAGTATCCCAAACGTCAGCATCACGGCGCCTTGCAGGCTCGTGAACATCATGACGCTGGTCTTGAACAGGATGAACGAGAGCATGCCGAACGCGACCAATCCGATCAACGCGCCCGCCCAGGCGAGGTGAGGCTCAAGGTTGCAACTGCGCCACAGTG
>JACMJD010000518.1 GCA_014380825.1 Phycisphaerae bacterium
ACCTCTGACCTCTGACCTCTCTTCTCAGATCACGCCTCGCTGCTGTTGCTGTTTGGCCGCTTCTGCTTTGGCGGCGTCGCGCAGCGCCTGGGCGGCGTGCAACGCTTCGACCATCTTCGCGCGGGCACGCTCGAATTCTTCATCTGTCAACTTCCCATCCTTGTGCATCTGCCGCAGGTCGGCCAGCGTGAATCCTTCGGCATGAAAGTCTTCGTTTGGCGACAGCCGCTTTCGCGCCCACGCGACACCGACGAACAGCGCCGCCACCACGATCACCAAGACCACCGAAACGAAGATGATCGAGAACGAATTGTCGGCGGAGGACTGTGCGAGGATCTGGAGGGGTAGCGGCGGCACTTCTGTATGCTAGGAACCCAAACAAAATCGGTCAACGGAAGGCATAAAACACGAACGTCCGACGCGTTTGGCGCGTCGGACGATCGTGTGGAATTAAGTGGAATTAAGGTTTTGGGCACGACAAAGCGGGCAAACGATCATCGCATACGAAGGATCTGCTTCTCCAGCGCCGCCGCGACGGACTGAACGACTTTCTCGTCGTCTTCTTCGACGATCGCAAGCACTTGACCGCCGCGCAGGAAGGCGGCCATGTCGGCGTCGCGCTTTTGTTGAGCATCGTCGCCGGTGAATTCAAACTTCTCGTAGCCGACGCGCGGTTCAATAATTACGTCGGTGGCACCGGCCCCCGTGGTACCGGCCTTGTCAGTTGGTGCATCTTCGAAACCGACGAAGTAAACCACCCAAGCGGACGTCGATGTTTTGGATTTCTTCTTCATGGCTTCTCCTGTTCTTCCACACGCACACCCGCCACTCATTGGTCTACGAACACGCGGTCAATCCATTGCGCCATCCGTGGCTAAACACCTGAACAGGTCTGGTATTCCCTAATGCGAAATCCGGACCACACCGTGACAATTCCAAGAATCTCGCCGGAGGGGCGTTGCAACGGTATATTCGGCGTTTGCATGTCAAAACGATCGCAACAATCCCCGCCAAAAAGCTTCGAAGAGGCCCTGCGCGAGCTCGAGTCGATCCTGTCGGAGATCGAAAATGGGAATGTAGGGCTTGAGGAGAGCCTGGTGAAGTACGAACGTGGGAACTTTTTGATCCAGCACTGCCGCGGCGTGCTCACGGTGGCGGAGAAGCAGATCGAGAGTCTGTCTAAGGGAGAGGAAAGTCCCAATGACCAAGATCCAATGACCAATCAATGACCAAGCACGAAATCCCAATTGGTCCTTCGTGCTTGGTCATTGCTCATTGATTGGTCATTCGGTTCTTGGTCATTCGTCATTCAGATTTCGCCGTCGGCGTCATCGCATCCTTCAATCCCGGCACTTGATCCGCGCCGTTCTTGACCTGGATCGAAGAGTTCTTGAAGTCATCACCGATCGGCTCGAACTTCCCGCCAAGATGCTGGGCCAGGAACGCTTCGGTTACGCCGAAGAAACTCAAGCGGTTTTCCGGCCGCGCGAAGCCATGGCCTTCGTCGGGATATAAAACATACGTCACCGGGATTTTCTTCTCGTTCATCGCGGCGACGATCTGATCCGCTTCCGCCTGCTTCACGCGCGGATCGTTCGCGCCTTGGCCGATCAGCAGGGGCTTGGTGATCTTGTCCACGTGCGTCAGCGGCGAGCGGCTTTCGAGGAACGCCTTGCCTTCGCTGGTCGTCTCATCGCCCACGCGATTTCGCCACTGCGCAACCGCCGGCTTCCAATACGGCGGCACGCTCTTCAGCAGCGTATACAGATTGCTCGGCCCGACGATATCGACGCCGCACGCGAACACATCCGGCGTGAACGTCAGACCGACAAGCGTCGCATAGCCGCCGTAGCTTCCGCCCATGATCGCGACCTTGTCAGGTCTCGCGATCTTGTTCTTCACCGCGTAGTTCACGGCATCGATCAAGTCATCGTGCATCTTGCCCGCCCATTCCTTCACGGCGGCGTTGCCGAACTTTTTGCCGAAGCCGGTTGAGCCGCGATAGTTCACGCTCATCACCGCGTAGCCGCGATTCGCGAGCCACTGGTGCTCGGGGTTGTAGCCCCAGCTATCCCGCGCCCACGGCCCGCCGTGTACATCAAGAATCATCGGGACGGGACGATCGACCTTACCATCCTGATCCGGATCCGCGCTCAGCGGCGTGGTGACGTAGCACACGAGGTTCAACCCATCGCGCGCCGGCACGACCACCGGATGCATCTTCGCCAGCTTCAGGCCTTCCAGATCTTTCTTGTTCACGAACAGAAAGTTCGCCTTCTTTTTATCGCGATCGTAGAGGTAAGTGCGCGCCGGGCCGTTGTCGAGCAGGTACGCGACGGTCCACCACTTATCATCGAGCGTGCGGCTCGTGACGCTCACATCCCCATCTGCCACCGTCTTGAGATAGTCGAGATCGCCCTTGATCGCCGGGTCGAGCACCTGCCACTGCACGCGCTCGTAATTGAACGACGCCGCCTGTACCGCTTTCGTCTTGGGGTCGACCAGCGCGCCGCTGAAGTCAGCCTTGTTGTTCTCGGCGATCAGCTTCTTGTCGTTGGTCTTCAGGTTCCAGGCGTAGAGCGCGGAGGTATCGCGATCGCGGCTGTCCTGGAAGTAGAGCACGTCGCCGCTGGCGTCGAAGCCAACCAGGCCGGTCGTCAGCGCATCTTCCATCGGAATCTGCGCGAACTCTTTCCACGACTGCTCTTTGACCGGTTCCGTCACCTTCGCGAGGGAGACTGGCGCGCTGGGCGTGAAAACGAATCCGCCACCCGTCGGCGAGACCGCCTGCACGAAACGCACGTTGAAGTCGTCATCGACGGCCTGCCCTGCGACGTTGTTGCCTTCGATCTGTTGCGGATTCTGGAACACCAGCGTGTCCTTGCCCGTGCGGATGTTGACGCGATGCAGGTCGTGGTACATCGGGTTGCGATCGTTCATTCCGATGATCACTTCATCCGGAAACTTTTCGCTGAGCTGATTGATCCGCGCCGTTACCTTCGGATTGGGCGTCAGGTTCTTGTCGTCCTTGCCGTTCACATCGACAACGTGAACGTTCCAGTTTTCGTTGCCGCCTTCGTCCTGGAGATACAGGATCTGTTCATTGTTGTACGCCCACTGATACTGGCGGATGCCCCGCTTCTTGTCGTGCGTGACCGGCTTGGCCGCGCTCAGGTCGTTCGCCGGCCCGACCCAGACATTCATCACGCCATCAACCGGCGCGGTGAAGCTGATGTGCTTGCCGTCGTAGCTCAACCGGGCTTGCGCTTTGTCGGGATTGCCGAAGAGCACGTCACGCGGGATGAGGGCTGAGCTGTCGGATTTCTTGTCAGACGCTTGTGCAGCGTTGCCGTCCTCTTGCGAGGTCGCGCAACCGGCCAGGCCGATCAGGAGTGTGGAAACGAATACGAGTGATGCATGCTTCATTCTTTGGTTCTCCGCTTGTTTCAAGCGAATATGCAGGAGCGGCGGGAAAGTTGCAATTGCTCGTGGATGGGCGTCCCGCCCGTGCGTTTGCGGCTCAAGCCGCGGATGCGCGGGCGAGACGCCCACGCCACGTCCTATTTCGGCTCCAGAATCGTGCGCAGGAATTCGACAGTCGCCGGCCAAGCTCCCTGCGCGGCCTTCAAGTTGGCGCCGCTCTTTCCATCCTGCTGACGCAGGAATCCGTGGCCCGCTCCATCATAGACGTGAGGTGTGAATGTTTTCGCGGCGGCCTTCATCGCATCTTCAGTAGCCTTGACGGTCGAGGTCACGCGATTGTCATCTCCGCCATAGAAACCCATCACCGGCGCAGCGATGGATTTCGCATCCGCCTGGTCCGGCTTCGTTCCGTAATACACCACCGCCGCATCGAGCTTGGGCTGATGGGCGGCGTACGCAAAGCTCTGCGTGCCGCCCCAGCAGAATCCGATCGTCGCGCTTTTCCCATTCGCGGACGGCAGCTTCGTCGCGTAATCGCGCGCGGCGTCTAGATCGCTCATCACGCGTTCTGGCTTCAACCCGCGCACGGCCTTCATCACTTCTTCCCGTCCGCCGAACGAAGCGGTGTCGCCGCCATCTTTCCCCATGCCCGAGAGCATGTCCGGCGCGATCGCGATGAACCCGTCCGCCGCCAGTTGGTCGGCTACGCCGTTGACCCAATCGGTGGATCCGAAGATCTCGTGAATCACGATCACGACGGGCGCCTTCTCCTTTCGCTCCGGATACGCGACGTAACACTTCAACGGCTTGTCGCGCCCCTCGACTTTCACTTCAACCCATTCGCGATGCCGAGGCGATTTCTCCAGCGCCGCTTTCGCATTCGCTTCATCGGGCGGAAGGGCCGGCGCAGCGCCCAGCGCAAGAGCGACGAGAACCATGAGCGATAAGATGGAGGTGATGCGGTGAGTAATCATGCGACGCATTGTTCAGCCGATGCGTCGCGCACGTCAAGATGCTTTCGTGTAGCCCCGCCGCGTGCGGCGGGTTCTTCCGTCTTCGCGCAAAGAAAAACCCGCCGC
>JACMJD010000519.1 GCA_014380825.1 Phycisphaerae bacterium
CGCAGCGGTTATAGACCATGTTGTTCGTGCCTTCGGCATCGTGCGCGGTTGCGCCGACCGGACAGACGACTTCGCACGGCGCGTTCTCGCAGTGCATGCACGGCACCGGCTGAAAATACACATCCGGATTCGCGGCGGCGCGATCGCGATAGACGAAGTCGTGCCCGCGATCGGGATGCTCGCTGGCGAAATACGTGTCGACGCGCAGCCAGTGCATGTGCCGGCCCTTGGCGACCTGCTCCTTGCCGACGACCGGAATGTTGTTCTCCGCCTGGCACGCGATCACGCACGCGTTGCAGCCGATGCACGCGTTGATGTCGATCGTCATGCCCCAGGCGTTGTGCTGGTTCATCAGGGCGGACTGATCGAAAAATGTCAGCGGATATCGCGACGGGTGGTGTTCCTCATTCTTCTCGTGCCGGCTGCGGAATGCTTCGATGTCCCGCACGCGCACCAGGTCGCGTCCATGCATCAAACTTTCGTGCTGCGTGCTGGCCAGGGTGTATTCCTTGCCGAGCGACATAATCTCAAGTCCCGCGCCGAACCACGGCAAGTCGGAGGTGCGAATCGCGTACGCGCTGAACCCCACACCGTTCCCAACATTGCCCGCGCGCGTTCGACCGTAGCCCAGGTGCAGGGTCACGCAGTCATCCGGCAACCCGGGAACGATTTGGATCGGCGCGCGCACGGATCGGCCGCGATACTTCAGATCGACAAGCTCGCCGTTCTTAAGATTCATCCGCAGCGCGGTGGCCGGGCTGATGAGGGCGGCGTTGTCCCACGTGATCTTGGTGATCGGTTTTGGAAGTTCCTGAAGCCAGCCATTGTTCGCCCAGCGACCGTCGCCGATGGATGGATCGGGACGAAATACGATTTGCAATCCGCCCGGCGATGCCGGCGCGGTGGCGGGTGCAGGGGCAGCCGGTTGCGCCGCTAATCGGACATCGATTGGCGGCAACTCGCTGTTGGCCATCAATCCATCGTGCAGCGTTTGTTCCCAGAACCGCTCGAAATCGTTGCCGCGATATCTGGCTCGCCAGCTTTCGCGGACGATCTCGTACGCCGGTCGAGCGAGCTGGCCGAGGAGAACCGAGAGAAACTCGTTGACGCTTCGTCCCTCGTACAGCGGCGCGATCAGCGGCTGAACGATCGACATCGTGCCGTCGTACGCGCGGGCGTCGCCCCATTGTTCCAGGTCGTGCGTCATCGGCAGATGCCAGTGACACTGCTCGCTCGTTTCGTCGTCATACTCCGAAAGATGCACGCGCAGCGAGACTTTGCGCATCGCCTCGAGGAAGTTCAGATCCGCCGGCGAGTTGTAGACCGGATTTCCGCCGACGATCAGCAGCAGATCAACGGCGCCGGCGTTCATGTCATCCACGAGGTGCGCGAGTGATCGCGTCGTATCAAGCGGCACGTCGAATTCGACTGGCTCGGTGTAGTAAACCGTGTTGCCCGCCGAACCGAGCGCCGCGTTGATTGCGTGACATGCCGCGTGAACTTCCGGCGGTTGCGTGGGCCCGGCGATAACCAGCGCGTTGCGACCGGCGCGACGCAGGTCTTCCACGATCGCCGACAACGAGTCATCCGCCGGCTGTCCGGCGAGCGCGAGCGCAATCTGCGAAATCTGCTGCGGCGACATCGGTCTGCGGTGATCCGCCATCGCACCCGTGATCGTCCGCGTGCTTTCGAACACGTACAGGCGGTTCATCTCCGTGCGATCTTTCCGCACTCGCCGGCGGTCGATGAACTGCCGCGCATAACGTATGTGGCCGGGTTCATCCTGAAAGAAGTCGCTGTCGAGCGAGACGATCACATCCGCGCGATCAAACCGATAAGCCACATTCACCGGCCGGCCGAACGCGGCGTTGGCGCCTTGCCGCACGTTCGCACGATCCAGCGGCGAATATTGATGCCACCGCGCCTGCGGAAATCGTTGTCGAAGCGCCACGATCTGAGCCGCGGTGGTGGGGGAGCTGGTGGGCTCGGTGAGAATGCGCATCCCCGCGCCGCCGGACTTCAACTTGCCGGCGATGATCGGAGCGATCTCCTGCCAGAATCGATCCCACGTGCTGACCGTGTCGATACGGCGAACAACTTTCGAGCGATCCGGGTCGTACATCGACAGCATCGCCGCCTGCATGAACACGTTGCTGGCGCCCAGCGTGGCGGGGTGTTCCGGGTTGCCTTCGATCTTAGTAGGCCGGCCTTCGTGGCTTTCGACGAGTACGCCGTGCGCGAGGCCGTCGATCGTCAGCGACGTCGCGAAGTACAACGGTTTGCCCGGAATGATTTCTTCAGGCTGGTTGACGTACGGCACGATTTTTTCGACCGGATCGCGCGCGCGACAGCCCGCGCCGCCGATGCCCGCCAGCGCGATTGATGCACCCATCATCGTCAGGAAATTTCGCCGACTGACTCCACCATCGCGCGATGCGTCTTGGTCCAGCTCATCCCACTCGGCGGCTGCGGATGGAAATTCGCGATGCAGCTTTTCGACGAATTCCGGCGACTGCGCCAGCTCGTCCAGGCTCCGCCAATAGCGACGCCCGTCCGCGCCGCGCGTTAGATCGCGGTGAAACACATCTTTGTCCTGCGTTACCTGATCAGGCCGATCCATCGGTCCAGCTTCCCTGTGACGTCGCGCTTCGCTTCAGTCGCTATCTATGGCAGATCGAACAATTATCCAACTGTCCTTTGTTCACGTGATAGTCCTCAACCAGCTTCCGCCCCAGCTCCAACTGGTTTGACGGTGCGCGATAATCCATCTGGAACACCTGATCGCGCGGGCGGATGTATTTTTCCGGCTCGCGATGACAATCCAGGCACCACTGCATATGTAGCGTAGCGTTCTTCCACATCAGCGGCATGTGGTTGACCGGCCCGTGACAAGTGGCGCAGCCGATGCCTTTGGCGACGTGTATGCTGTGATCGAAGTACGCGTAGTCGGGCAAATCGTGTACCCGCGTCCACTTCAGCGGTTTGCTTTCAGCAAAACTGTCGCGAACTGGTTTGAGCAGCGCGGCATTCGTCCAGATTTGCGAGTGGCATGTCATACACGTGTGCGTCGGCGGAATGCCGGCGAACTTCGATTCTTCAACTGACGTGTGACAGTAGCGGCAATCGATTCCCAGCCCGTTGACGTGATGCTCGTGGCTAAACGGCACCGGCTGATCGCGCGCCACGCCAACATCGGTGAAATAAGGCGACCTGAATATCTCCGCGGCGACCCAGGTGACGGCAAGAACGAAGAAGATCGCGCCGAAGATGCTGGCGCGGGCGACAGTGTTCATCGAAGGATGAAAGATCTGTGCCATATCGCGCGCGTATGCTAGTCGGGGCGAGTTGAAGTTTGAAGGGCGCTTTTTCCTTCAGCTCGAGAAATGTTTCTATCCAGCCTCAGGTCCAGCTCCACCACGTCGTAGCTAAACAGGAGCGAAATGGTCCAGTCAATCATGATGCGGACCCGCCTGCTCCAGCGCGGCATCTGGAATAGATAGTATGTTCGCCACGCGAACCACGCCGGAAATCCGCGGAGCTTGAACCACGGGACGCGTCCGACTCCCTTGAATCTTCCCAGTGCCGCGAGCGTGCCTAGGCTGTGATAAACAAACGGTTGCAGCGGCTGCCCGTCAAGCTGCGCGGCGATGTTCTTCGCCAAGACGCGTGCTTCGCGAATCGCGTGCTGGGCAAGCGGGGGATATGGTTTTCCGGTCGGATCGGGGATCGCGGCGCAGTCGCCCAGCGACCAGACGTTCGTCCGATCGACCGCCCGCATTGTCGGCTCCACCAATATTCGTCCATATTTGTGCTTGGCAATGTCGAGCTTGGCGATCAGCGGGCTCGGCATCACGCCCGCGGCGAGGATAATCGTCTCGCTTTCGATCGTTTCACCGTTGGCCAGCGTCACGCGACCGCACTCGATTCTGGCGACTTTCGTATTCACGCGGACATGGATGCCGCGCTTCACATACACGTTGTGCGCGTACTGCGCCAGATCTTCATCCAATTCCGCCAGCATGCGCGGGCCGGCTTCGATCAGCTCGAAGCGCAGCATGGATTCGGGCACGTTCAGGTAATTGCGCCGGACGTGATGCAGGAATTCGTGCATCTCGCCTTGCAGCTCGACGCCGACCAATCCCGCGCCGACGATGACAAACGTGAGCAGGGCACGCTTGCGCGACTCGTCCTTCTCCACATCCGCCTGCTCGAAGCGCTCGATCGCGTGGTTGCGGAGGAAGATCGCGTCCGCCAGCGTTTTGAAGGTCATCGCGTCGGTTGAGCCTGGGATGACGGCGGTATTGGTGACCCCGCCTAGCGCGATCACAAGATGGTCGTACGCGATTTCCAGCGGCTCGCGATGAACCAGCATCGTGCGAACAACTTGGTGTTGCAGATCGACGTCGAGCACCTCGGCCTCGATGAATTGCGCTTTTTCCAGGTGAAACAGCGGGCGAATCGGACTGACCGCATGTCGCGGCTCAAGCACGCCCGAGCCCGCCTCGAACAGCAGCGGCGTCATGGTGAAATAGTTGTCGCGACTGACGAGCGTGATGTCGACTTCGTCACGTCGGCGGAAAATCCGCTGCAAGTGCAGCGTCGAATACAGCCCCGCGAAGCCGCCGCCGAGGATGACGATTCGCGTACGCGAACGAGGTTGCGAACGACTGTTCGACATAGTGGTGCGGCGCTGGCTGAGATTTTGACACGTCGCGCCGGTAGCGTGCGCGCGTCGAACGGCGTCGGCATCATAATTGCAATGCCTGCTGGCTGCACCCATTGATGGAGACTCTATGTCGCATCGCATCTCGTCGCTTGGCTGGCTGGTGTTGTTCGTCGCCCTTAGTCTTGCGTGTGTCGCACTGGCATAGCTGAGCATCGGGCAAGCTTCCGGGGGCCATCCCTTCCTGAATCCGTCCGAACCGTCGCTCGCTTCACCACACGGTGCTATGCTGTCCGATTGCTCATGATCGACCGCGTTGTGTCGCAGCCGCCCGCGCCTGAATTGCTTTCACCCGCCGGTGATTGGGACGCGATGCGCGCAGCCGTCGCGAACGGCGCGGATGCGGTGTACTTCGGCCTGGAGAATTTCAACGCCCGACATCGTGCGCAGAACTTCACGCTCGAAGAGCTGCCGAACATCATGCGCTATCTGCACGCGCATAACACCAAGGGGTTTCTCACCTTCAACACGCTGATCTTCTCCGACGAGCTTGAGGCGGCCGCCAAATCCGTCGAAGCGATCGCGTCCGCGGGCGTCGATGCGGTGATCGTGCAGGATATCGGGCTGGTTCGGTTGATCCATGCGATCGCGCCCACGCTGCCGATTCACGGCTCGACGCAGATGACATTGACCGAGCCGCGCGGGATCGAATTCATCCGCGCGATGGGCGTCAGCCGCGTCGTGCTGGCGCGCGAGCTGTCGATCGAAGACATCAGCCGCATTCGCGCCGGCACGCCGATGGAACTGGAAGTGTTCGTCCACGGCGCGCTGTGCGTCGCCTACTCCGGCCAATGTCTGACCAGCGAAGCGCTGGGCGGTCGCAGCGCCAACCGCGGCCAGTGCGCGCAGGCGTGCCGGTTGCCGTACGAGTTGATCGTCGACGGACAAACTAAAGATCTCGGCGATCGCGCGTATCTGCTCTCACCGCAGGACTTGGCCGCGTACGACCTCGTCGGCGATCTGTCGACGCTCGGCGTGTCGTGCTTCAAGATCGAGGGGCGATTGAAGGCCGCGCATTACGTCGCCGCGACGACGCAGACGTATCGGCAGGCGATCGATTCGTTTCGCGAGCGATCGACGTTCCGAATCTCGCCGCAGCAACGCGCGGATCTGGAGCAAACTTTCTCCCGCGGCTTCACGCACGGATTCCTGTCAGGCGTGAATCACCAGCAACTCGTGGCGGCGCGCTTCCCAAAGTCGCGAGGCCGGCGCATGGGCGTGGTTGCTCGACTCACGCCGCGATCGATCGTCGTCAAGCTCGACGGTGCCATCGCGCAAACCGATCTAAAACCCGGCGACGGCATCGTCTTCGACGAGGGCCACCCCGAACAAGACGAGCAGGGCGGGCGTGTCTACCACCTGCAACCGCAAGGACGCGAACGCGTCGAAATAGAACTCAAACATGGTGAAGTAAACCTGCGGGCGATCGCGCTGGGCGCGATCGTGTGGAAGACCGACGACCCGGCGCTACGGAAGCGACTCGAACATTCTTTCTCGCGCGAGACGGTGGTCAACCGGATCCCACTCATCGCGCGCGTAACCGCGCGGACGAGTGAACCGCTGCGCGTCGAATTGATCGACGAGGACCGTAGCGTCGCGGTTGAATCCGATGCGCCGCTGCAAGCTGCGCAGAAGTTCCCGATCACGAACGAAGTCTTGCGTGACCAGATCGGACGACTCGGCGATACACCGTTCGAGCTCGATCAATTGCACGCGGAAATCGTTGGTTCCCCGATGGTCCCGAAGAGCGTGCTCAACGATCTGCGACGCAAAGCAGTAAGCGAATTGATCGCGCTTCGCGAACAGCGCTCATCCCACGGAAATCTTGACATCTCCGCGCTGGAATCGCTCCGCAAGAACGCCCGCGACTTCAGTCGTGGGTCGTCCTCGAATGTCACCGCACATTTGCACGTCTTAGTGCGAACGCTCGATCAGCTTGACGCGGCGCTGTCGTGGAGCACGGACGATTGTCGTCTGTCAACAATCTACTGCGACTTCGAAGACGTGCGTCGATACAAGGAGGCCGTCGCGCGATGCCGCGCCGCGAACATGCCGGTGGCGCTCGCGACGCTGCGCGTCGTCAAGCCGCACGAACACGGAACGCTGAAACAGATCCTCGATTGCGAGCCGGATGCTCTGCTCGTGCGCAACCTCGCGGCCGTTAGTTATTACCGCGACGCGGCGCCGCATCTTCCGCAGATCGGCGATTATTCGCTGAACATCGCGAACGAATTGACGGCCCGGGTGTTCACCGAGGCGGGGCTGGCGCGGATGGTACCGAGTTACGACCTGAACTGGCAGCAGATGTCGGCGATGCTTTCGCGCAGCGATCCTTCACGCTTTGAGTGCGTCGTACACCAGCACATGCCGATGTTTCACATGGAGCATTGCGTGTTCGCGCACACGCTGTCGAGTGGAAAAGACTATCGCGACTGTGGCCGCCCGTGCGATCGGCACCAGGTTGACCTGCGCCACACGGACGGGCTCGCCCATCCGCTGATCCCCGACGTCGGCTGCCGCAACACGCTCTTCAACGCCACCGCGCAGTCGGCCGCTGAATACATCCCGAAGATGCGCGAGCTGGGCATCCGCCATTTCCGCGTCGAGTTGCTCCGCGAGCGCTCCGACGACGTCGCGCCATTGCTCGATCGCTACGCTGCCGTCCTATCCGGAAAATCCGACCCGCACGCCACAATGCGATCGCTCCGCGTGCTCAACCAGCTCGGCGTCACCCGCGGCACGCTCGACCGCGAATAGAGGGTAGAGTTCTGAGTTCAGGAAAGGCAGAATGCCGCAGAGGTGAATTTCTCCGTCATTCTGCATTCTGACTTCCGCATTCCGCGCGTTTACGCGCGTCGCCGCCGTCGGCGCAACATCGTTCCACCGGCGATCGCCAGCATCGCCATCACGCTGGACGGTTCCGGCACGTAGATCAGATCGAGACTGTCGCCGTTGACGCCGAACCCGTTGTTGTTGCCGATCTTCAGATAGAACCCGCCCAGGTTGCTGGCGGCGAAGTTGTCCGTGTTGATCTTGAATTTATCCAGGTCAACGCCGGCGAAAGACTGGTCCGAGGACGTGGCGATCGTGAACACGCGATTGCCCACCGTGTTCGTCCAGACGATGCCCGGCAGCGACGTGATCCGGATCGTGAACCCGCCAGTGTTGTTGGCGCCGCTGTTGGCGGTGACGCTGACGGCGTCGAGCGTGAGCACATCCCAAGCAGTGCCTGGAGTGCCGGCTTCATTGTTGATCTCCCAGGTGTAGCTGCCGCCCTGCGCCAGCTCCGTGACGCCGGTGCCGAAGGTTTGGAGCGTGAGATTGCCGGCGCTCGTTCCGGGTGAGACATTTCCTTGAATGGTGACGCTTTGGTTGGCGGTCACCGAAACGGCTCCGTTGCCCGCTAGCGACCCGTTCGGGCCGACTGTGTATGCGCCCGCGCCCGCATGCGTGGTCGCAATGACCAACGTGCCGTTGTCGATGAAGGTTGGCGACCCGTAGCTGTTCGCACCGGTCAGCGTTGTGGCGCCCGTGCCTTTATGGCGAAGCGCGCCAGTGCCGAACGTGCTGGTGATGTTGTTGGCGATAGTGAAGGCATTGCTGCGATTGATCACGAATTCGCCGCCTTCGAGCTCGATATTGCCATTGCCGGGCACACCGGTGGTGCCGCCATCGCCGATCTGCACCGCGCCCGCGCCGATGTAGATCCCATTCTGAACGTTACCGTCATTGGTGAGCGTGAGCGTTCCCACTCCCTGTTTGTTGATGAATGCGCCATTGGTCGCGCCGCTGATAGTCAGTTCACCATTGATCACGTTAATCGGCCCGCCGACTTGCACGGGCGATTTGATGAATGATGTCCCGGTCGAAGCCACGTTGCCGCTGTTCGTGAACCCGCCGCTTCCGCTGATCGTCGAGCTGTTGATGGTGACGGTTTGAAGATTGTTCACGCCCGTCGAATCCAGTCGCAGATGTCCGGCGCTCTCGACGGTGACGGAAGCATTGAGATCGCCCGAGCCGGTAGTATGCAGCGTGCCGGCGTTGACTTTGTATTCGAACAGTCCCGTCGACGATGACGTAAACACCATCGTGCCGGTGCCGGCCTTGATCAGGTCTAATCCAAAACCACCGAGCGGGCCGGTGACGTTCAGCGTGGAGTCGGCCGCCACGGTGAAGGTGCGCGGTACGTCGATCAAAGTCGTCGGCGTTTCGATCTGCGAGACGCCCGACGCGGTCACGTTGCCTTTGAGGTGAATGTTCGCGGAGGGCCCGAGCAACTTGCCATTGTCCATCGTCAACGAGCTGAAGACCTGGTGCTGATCCGTAGAGAGCACGGCATTATTGATGGTGACGGCGGTGTTCTCCGGAATCGCGAATTGCGCGGCGGCGATGATCCCGCCGCCGTTGATCACGGTGCCCTGCGTGTAAGTGTTGAGGGTGGCGAGCGTGACCGTGCCGCTGCCGACCTTGGTGAGCGGCCCGGTGCCGCCGATCGCGCTGAACCCGCTGGCCAGCGTGAACACTCCGCTGCCGCCGATGCTGGTATTGCCCGCCAGCGTAATGTTTCCGCCGAAGCTCGCCGGCGTGCCGCTGCTGTTGATAATCGCGCCCCCGGAGCCCACGCCAGCGCCGGCGATGCTGGAGATGTTCTCGCCTGAAATGTTTTGACCATTCAGATCAAGCGTTGCGCCGGTAGTGACCGAAGTCGCGCCGGCGGCCGTCCCCAACGCGCTCGCCGACCCGAGCTTGAGCGTGCCGGCGGTCACGCGCGTGACACCCGTGTAGCTGTTGGTACCGCTAAGCGTCGTGACGCCGGTGCCGTTCTGATTGACGCTTCCGCTGCCGTCGATGTTGTTGGCGACGTTGAGCGCATTGGATCGATTGAACGAAAGTGCGGCACTGTCCGTCACGTTCCCAGCGCCCAGAGATCCGCCCGCTCCGCCGTTGCCCAACTGAAGCGTGCCTGCGCTGATGTGTGTCGTGCCGGTATACAACCCATCGCCCTCCAGGATGAGCGTGCCGAGGCCAGCCTTGCCGAGCGTTCCGGTGCCGCCGGTATTGTTCTTGATATCCCCTGCGATGCGGACGGTTTTGGTGTCCGCGATGTCGATGGTGCCGGTGCCCGCGCCGCCGATGGGTCCAAGGACAACGCGACGGTTCGCGCTGAGTGGTACGCCGGTGACGCTGCCGGTGAAGAGAAGCGTTCCGGCGTTGAGGAAGAGATTGTCTGTCGGCGAGTTCGGCGCCGTCCCAAGCGGTCCACCGCTCGCGACGACGAGCCACCCGCCCAGCACGCTCGTGCTGCCTTGATAGGCGTTGTTCGAGTTGCCCAGCGTGAGCGAGCCGGTATTCACTTTGAAGAGCGATCCCGGCCCCGTGATGATCCCGGCGATGCTGCCGTCGCTGGTGCCGCTGAGACTGAATGTTCCGCCGTTGGAGGTGGTAGTGAATCCGCGATTCGTGACGAGACTTGAGTTCGCCGATGAAAATGCGCCCCCGTCCATGGTGATGTAGTCGGCCACGGGCGCACCGGGCGCGGTTCCCAGATTTGCCTGGTCGCCGGTGATCGAGAGCGTGCCACCGGAGATGCGCCACTTGCCGACGTAGTTGCTGTTGGTGTTCAGCGAAATCGTTCCCGGCCCCAACACGTTGATCACGGAATCCGACGCACCGCCGGTCAAACCGTTGGCGGCACCGGTGATCAGCGTCAGGGACTGAGCTGCCGTCGCGGTTGACAGGGTGACGACTGTGCCAGCGGTGTTTCCAACTGTCACGACGCTGCCGAATGTCCCTGTCGTCGTGGCGGCGGTGCGATTAGCGCGCAACCCGCCCGAGTTAAGAAAGATTGGTCGATCGAGCGAGTTGCCGCTGCCAAATGTTCCAATCTCAAGTATCCCGCCGTTGACGCGATAGGTTGTCGGAGTCGACAAAGCACCGGTGCTGTCGATTTTTAGAACACCTGCGTTGACATTAGTATCCCCGGTATACAGGCTGGTGGCCGTAAGCACGAGCGTGCCACTACCGCTCTTCGTAAAGCCCTTTGCGCCGCCGGCGGTTTGGTCGATCACGGAAGTGATACTGATCGTCCCGCCGCTCGTTACATCAATGACTCCATTCGCAGTTCCGAGCGCCACCTTCATAGCTAAGGAACCGCCTGCCGTTGGCGCAAGCGTGAGCGTACGTCCACTCGCGTTGTTCTGAAGGATGACTGTGCTCCCGGAAATCGTAAATCCATTCAGATTCAAAGAACCAGCAGAAGTAGTGCTGCTGTTGCCGATAGTGCGGTCAACAGTGGAGCCGGTATCAAGAATGATGGCACCGACGTTTTGCGTCTTGAGCGCCGGCGTGTTCAGGTTGATGCCGATGGTGGTTTGTGTTGTGAGGGCACCGAAGACGGCGGCATCGATTGATGCCGGAACAGTATTGTCCGGAGTGCCAAGCCAGTTGTTTGCCGTGAGCCATGCAGTGGCAGTGTTTGTGCCATTTCCATCCCAAGTCACTCTGACTTGAGCGCGCGCAATATCTGCGAAGCTAACGAGGACAAGCGCGCTCCCTGCACTGGCAGTTAACGCCTTGGCTCGCAGATGGCGAGTCCGCTGTCGACCGACGCTTGTCCTCAGAGAAACGTTGCGCATAAGTCTTCCATCCCTTTCGATTAACCACACGCGTCAAGCTGCCAAGCCTGCGCGCACGTTGTGCCTTCTGCGGCACGTCGTTCAAATTCGAATTCACACATGTGTCGGCGGTCCCGATGGGTGTCGCTGCTCGCGGGGAGCGCGAGCGGCGTCATTCTTCCCGTCCGACTTTGCGGCTTCCGCCAGATGCCGCGGCCGTAAGGCTAGCGTTGCTTACCCATCCTCACAAGCAAAATGACGCCATCGATCAGGGCAATCTGAATAATCTTCGCGCGTGCTGACCTAACCACAGCGCGAAAAGTCCGTGTTACCGCGATGGTGGGGAATGCGTTGTGTGATCTGGAATGGAGTCAGTGCGCGAGAAGGGTTGTCGAAGGCGTGCCACATTCCGGGCATCGCTGCGGCGAGGCGGGCACGTTCGACTTGCTCAGGGCGAGTTGCACCCGGAGGTCGTAGCCGCAGGTCAGGCAGAGCCCGAGCTTGCGTCGCTTCGCGCGTCGCCGCCGCGGGCCGAACAGCCAGTAGGTCGGGGCGAGGGCGAAGAGGAGGGCGGGGAGCCAGAGAGGTATCGTAAATCGCAATACTGAGTCGTTCTGAAAATAGTCGAAACCGGCGAGATCACGGTTGGGCTCTGTTGCCTGCACGCGCCAAAATGAGCGTCCGCCGCCGCCAATCTCAGGGCGGGCCTCCGGGAAGCGCAGCAGGTCCACATTGAGGACGCCCACGTGCGAGCTGTAGGCTTGTTGCGCGAACTCCGTCTGCGTGATGCTAATGTGATAAACGGTATCGCTCCGTGAGTAGCTCCGCACCCACAGCCCAACCGTCGCAAGGCAGGCGATTAGCGACAATACGGTGAAGCTTGCGAACAGTCGCTGACGAAGCGTTCCCACGGGCGAATTCTAACAGCTGCGCGGAGTGGTTTGCGGAGACAAGAGCATGCCGCCCGGTGCGGCGTACCGCTCTGGACGGCCGTGGGGTGTCGATGTTTGAATTCTGACCTCTGAACTCTGACCTCTGCCCTCTGACCTCTCATCCTGCGGGCATCGTCGTGGCCGGTCCCGTGTCGTCGGGTAGGTGGGGGCGATGACTGGCCGTAAGATCCAATTGCACGCGGATCTTTTCCAGCAATCTCGGAAGATCGATCGGCTTCGTGTCGTAGTCATCACACCCTGCGGCGAGCGCTCGTTCGCGGTCGCCTTCCATGGCATGAGCGGTCAACGCGATCAGCGGGATGTCGCGGGTTTGCGGGTCGCTCTTGAGCAGCTTGGCGGCGTCCCAGCCGTTGAATTCCGGGAGGCGAAGATCCATCAGCACGATCGCGGGCCGACGCGCCTGGGCGAGATCGATCCCGTCGGTGGCGTTGGCGACGGCGATCACGTCATAGCCTGCTCGCGTCAATCGCCGCGAGAGCATGTCGCGGTTCATCTCATTGTCTTCGATGAGCAGGATGGTGTGCATGATCGAGACAGAGGTCAGAGGGCAGAGGTCAGAGTTCAGGAATTCAATTGCCAGAGAAATCTTAGCCTTCATTCATCATTCTGCATTCGCCATTCTGCATTTTCTTCACTTCTTATCTTTCGGCGAAGCCGGCCCTTCGCCAGTATCGAACATTTCGATGCGTTCCGTGTAAGGCACGGGGCGCTGCGTGCCCACCTTTTGCATTCGGTGAATTACATCACCCACCTCTTGGACCCATTTCAGGATTTGGCGCAGTTGCTGCCGCATCTCGTCGCCGTTATCCGGCGGATGATGAATCAGCGATTCGAGCGTCATCGTGGTGGCCTGCATTGGTTGAGCAAGCTGGTGACAGCTCTCACCCAGCGCCTTGATGATCACGCGTTGTCGCTCGGCCTCCATCAACAGTGAGACATCATACTTAATGCGCAGGCACACCTGCATGCGCGCCAGCAGCACGGGGAGGTTGATCGGCTTGACGACGTAATCGTTCGCGCCCGCGTGCAGGCCGCGGATGACGTCTTCGGACTCGCCCAGCGCCGTGACGAGGATGACCGGCAACGCATCGTGCGTGAAGTGCTTGCGAATCTCGGCGAGCACTTCCAGGCCGGTCATCTTGGGCATCTGCACATCAAGCAGGATCAGATCGGGAACGTTGCTTTGCAGCCATTGAATGCACGCTTCACCGTCGGAGACGGTGGCCACGCGCATGCCGCGCGAGCTGAGACGGCGGACGAGCATGTCCTGGCTGAGCGGTTCGTCCTCGACCACGAGAATCTGCGGCTTGAACTTCATAATCTCTCAGGTGTCGGAACCACAGATGAATTGTCCACGAATGGACACGAATGAACACGAATAAGAAATTGAATTTGTATTTCATTCGTGAGCATTCGTGTCCATTCGTGAACATTCGTGGATCACTTGCATTCATTTCCCCGCTTCGGCTTCCAGCTTCTGATCGATCACCGTGTGTACTTCGCGCAGGATCTGTTCGCGGCTCATGCCGTCCTTCTGCACGATCTTCTGCACGTCGCCGTTCAACCGGCGGCGATCTTCGTCGGTGAGTTCTTTGCTGGTCAGCACGATGACCGGAATCTCCCGCCACGGCGCGTGGCGGCGCAGCTCGGCGGCGAATTCGAAACCGTCCATCAGCGGCATCATCAGGTCGAGCAGGATCAGTGCCGGCTCGCGCTGCGCGAGCAGTTCCAGCGCCACGCGTCCGTTCTCGGCGAGGCGAACGTCCCAGCCATCTTCCACCAGCGTTCGGCCGATGAGATCGGCGGAGGCGGAATCGTCTTCGACGATCAGGATCGTCTTGGCATGACTATCGCGATACTTGTTCAGCACGCGGAGCAGCTCGACGCGATCGATAGGCTTGGTCATGAACGCCGCCGCGCCCAGCGCGAAGCCCATGCTTTTGTCGTCGACGATCGAGAGCATGATGACCGGAATATCGCGCAGCGCTTCGTCGGCCTTGAGTCCGCTGAGAATTGCCCAGCCATCGGTCTCGGGCATCATCACGTCGAGCGTGATCGCGACGGGATCGATGGTCCGCGCTAGCGCCAATCCTTCCGCGCCGCTGGTGGTGGTGACGACGCGGAAGCCGTCGGCTTCGAGATATCGGCGCAGTAATTCCCGCGCGGCTGGATCATCGTCAATCACAAGCACGACGCCGGCGGTGGAAGCAGCCGCGCTGACGATCCGCGATTTGTCTTCGCTCGCGCCTGGCCCCAAGTTCCTCGCCCCCGCATTTACCTCTGCACTTCGATCTTCCACGTGCGCAGGCAGGCGAACGGTGAACGTGGCGCCGTGTCCGACTTCGCTGCGAACCTCGATGTCGCCGCCCATCATGCGGCAGAATTGCCGGCTGATCGCCAGGCCCAATCCGGTGCCGCCGTATCGACTGGCGGTCGATGGTTCCGCCTGCGAGAACGCCTGGAACAGCCCATCGAGCTGCGTGCTGTTCATGCCGATGCCCGTGTCGCGCACGATGAAGTGAATCTCTTCAGCGCCGCCCCTTTGGCCTCCATGTTCGAAGCGCCGCGCGGAGAGCGTCACCTCGCCGCCGCTGGTGAATTTGCTCGCGTTGCTCAGCAGGTTGAATAGCACCTGGCGAAGCTTGGTCAGGTCCGCGGTGATCGAGCCGACATCTTCAGGCACGTCGACCTTCAGCGCGTTGCTGTTCTGCCGCACCATCGGGCCGATCGTGCTGACGACGTCTTCGATCATCAGCGGCACGGAGAACGATTCGAGATGCAGGCGCATCTTGCCGGCTTCGACTTTGGAGAGATCGAGGATGTCGTTGATGAGCGAGAGCAGATGCTTGCCCGCCTGCGTGATTTTCTTGAGGTCGTCGACGAGCTGCGCCTGTCCATCCGCCTTCGCGTCTTCGGCGAGCATTTCGCTGTAACCGATGATCGCGTTCAGCGGCGTGCGCAATTCGTGGCTCATGTTTGCCAGGAACAAACTCTTCGCGCGGTTCGCCTGCTCGGCGGCGTCCTTTGCGTCCTGCATCGCCTGCTGAACGCGGCGCTGTTCGCTGATGTCAGCGGCGATTCCGCAATAGCCGGTCACCTTGCCATCCGCATCGCGCAGCTCCGTCACGGAGACGCGCATCGGTATTCGCTCACCGGATCTGGTGAAGAAGTTCCACTCCTTCACGTCCTCCCGGTCGCCTCGAATTTTGGCGGTGAACGCCAGGAGCGGATCGGTGACCGGCTCGCCGCGCTCACGAGAAAGTTCCTCCAGCCGCTGCTGGATTTCCTTCGGATCGATCCACGGCCAATCGGGTTTGCCGATGACCTCTTCAGCGCGCCACCCGAGCCAGCGTTCGGCGGTGCGGTTGAAGATGTTGATGACGCCTTTCTCGTCGCCGGTGATGATCGCGTTGCCTGCGCCGTCGAGAATGAGTTTCTGAAATGCGCTGGTGCGACGCAGTTCCTCCTCCGCTCGATCGCGTGCGGCGGCGAAGCGATGGATGATCAGGAACGCGATTGTGACGACGGCGAAGTCGAGCACAGTGAACATGCCGAACATCAGCACGCCGCGGCGATGATCGGTGGCAGTAGCGGTGGCGAAGTTGTTGAGTCGCGTGTTTTCAGCCGCGTCCATTTGCGTGATGACGGCGCGGAACTGATCCATCAGTCGCCTGCCCGTGCCGTCGCGAACGCGCGCTTGCGCCGCGGAAAATCCGCCGTCGCGATAGCGCGTGATGACTTCGGTGACCTCCGCCATCTTCGCGTTCGCCAATCGGTCGGCCTCCGCGTGGCGCAGGAGCTGTTCGGGATCGTCTGCCACCAGCGCGCGCAGCGTTGCCAATCGCTGGGGCACCAGGTCGATCGCGACGCGATACGGTTCCAAATAGCGCTCGTCGCCGGTGATGACGTACCCGCGCTGGCCGGTCTCGACATCTTGCAGTCCGGAAAGCGTGGCGTTCAGTTCCTGAAGCACTTGGCGAGCCTGCTCGACGCGGCGGGAGTTGTCGATGTAGCCGGTGGTGACGCTGTAGAACACCAGTCGCGCGATCGCCAGCGCCGTGAGCACCAGCCAGAACGCAATCGTCACGCGTTTTTCGTTCGCTCGTTTCATGCGACTCCGCGCTTGGCGTGAATTGCCGGCGGAAAAGTTTAGGCGAGCGGGCGCGCGATGCAAACCGATTGAGCGCTCAAAAGACTGCGATGAGCAACCGCAGCCGTGTCATTCCGAGCCTAGCGAGGAATCTCCGGAGGATGAAAGGTCTCGCCATCCCGAGATTCCTCACTCCGCTCGGAATGACAGTTGTTCGTCAGGCGCGCTTGCCTCGGAATCAGCCGATGCGCTTGCGTAATTTTATTGACCGCCGCGCCGCACACGGTTAGCTTTCGAAGGCTCGGCTGACGCCAAGTTGCACACTTCTCGCTTCGCGCCAGCCATTCGCTGTTCGGCCAATTGTGGGGCGCTCGGCATGGCGGACAAATACGACTATGAACTGCTGGTCATCGGCGGCGGGCCCGCCGGTGAAAAGGGTGCTGCACAGGCCGCCTATTTCAAGCATCGCTGCGCGATCATCGAACGCTATCACGAACTCGGCGGAGCGTGCATCAATTGGGGCACGCTGGCCAGCAAAACGCTGCGCGAAAGTGCGCTGTTCCTCTCCGGCTTCCGCACGCGACAGCTCGGCGAAGGCATGGAGGTTGAGTTCAAGGCGAACGTCTCGCTCGCCAACTTCATGGCTCGCAAGAATCTCGTCCAGCAACGCGAACAGAAACGCGCCGCCGACAACATGGACGCTCCGTGGCACAACATCGAGCGCATCACGGGCAACGCGACGATCGTCGATCCGCATACGGTTGAAGTCACGCACGACGGCGCTACCAAGCGCTACACGGCGCAATACATCCTGATCTCCACCGGCTCGGTCCCCGCGCGACCGAAAGACATCCCGTTCAACGACCACAACATCTTCGACAGCACGTCAATTCTCGACATGAAATCCGTGCCGGAATCGATGGTCGTCGTCGGCGGCGGCGTGATCGGATCGGAATACGCCTGCCTCTTCGCGGCCCTCGGGGTGAAGGTTTATCTCGTACATCCGAAACCGCGCGCGCTCGACGCGCTGCTTGATGGCGAGATCGGTCAGGAGTTCATGGAGCGCATCGTCGAGATGGGCATCGAGCCCTGCATGAACGATGGCCTCGAATCGGTCGCGCTGGAGGGCGAGCAGGTTCGCTGCAAACTCAAGTCCGGGCGAACGATCGTGGCCGCTTCATTGCTCTATGCGCTCGGTCGCAGCGGCGCGACGGGCGGCCTCGGTCTGGAAAAGCTTGGCATTCCGATAGGCAAATACGGACACATCGAGAAGGTCGATCCGATCACGTATCAAACGGCCGTGCCGAACATCTACGCCGCCGGTGATGTGATCGGTCCGCCGGCGCTGGCGAGCACGTCGATGGAGCAGGGGCGGCTGGCGATGTGTCACGCGTTCGATCTGAAATACAAAACCAAGCTCGCGCCGACGCTGCCGGCGGGCATCTACACGATTCCGGAAATCTCGCAGGTTGGCATGACCGAGCAGGATTGCCAGAAGAAAAACATCGCGTTCATCAGCGGCCGCAGCCGATTCGGGCAGCACGCGCGCGGGCAGATCATCGGCGACACGCAGGGGATGATCAAACTGATCTTCGAATCGCCCAGCCGCAAGCTGCTCGGCGTACACGTGATCGGTGAGATGGCGAGTGAACTCGTGCACATCGGCATGGCGGTGATGGCGTTTGAAGGGGGAATTGATTACTTCATCCACGCCGTGTTCAACTATCCCACGCTGTCGGATGCGTATAAGTATGCCGCGTACGATGCGCTCAAGGAGTTCAATAAGATTGGCGCGA
>JACMJD010000520.1 GCA_014380825.1 Phycisphaerae bacterium
GAAGCGGCGACGCCTTATTACTATTCGACGTACGAAACACCGTTCACCCAAAACGGCAAGACCGTCACCGAAGACGAAATCCGCCTCACCGACAAACCCAAAATCATCATCATCGGCGGCGGACCCAACCGCATCGGGCAGGGGATCGAATTCGACTACTGCTGCGTGCAGGCGGCGTTCGCGATGAAGGAGTTGGGGTTCGAATCGGTGATGATCAACTCGAACCCGGAAACGGTTTCCACCGATTACGACACGAGCGATCTGTTGTTCTTCGAGCCGCTGACGCATGAAGACATTCTGAACGTGTGCGAACGGTTGAATGGGGGACCGTTCGCGAAATCCGAAATCCGAAATCCGAAATCCGAATCGGGAAATCTCGTAAAGGGTGTGATCGTGCAGTTCGGTGGGCAGACACCATTAAACCTCGCGCGCGGATTGCAGGAAGCGGGCGTTCCGATCATCGGCACATCCGTCGAATCGATGGACCGCGCCGGTGATCGCGAACAATTTCGCGAACTGCTCCAGCAACTGAAGCTCAAGCAGCCCGACAACGGCATCGCGCGGAACATCGCCGAAGCGCGCGCGATCGCGAAGAAGATCGGATACCCGGTTCTCGTTCGTCCCAGCTTCGTCTTGGGCGGGCGCGCGATGGAAATCGTTTCGGATGAAGAGCAGCTCAATCACTACATGACGCATGCGGTGGAAGCATCGACGATCGCGGATGCGCCGATCTTGATCGATAAATTCCTGGACGCGGCAACTGAAGTCGATGTCGATTGCATCGCGGACTTCCCGCCGCTTGCGGCGTCGCAAATCGGAAAGGGTGAGCAACCGATCCGCGACGCCGCAAGCGGCGGGAGGGCGATCGTCATCGGTGTCATGGAACATATCGAAGAAGCCGGCATCCATAGCGGTGACAGCGCCTGCTCGCTTCCTCCATACTCGCTGTCGCACGAGATCGTCGAAGAACTGAAACGTCAGACCCGCGAGCTGGCGCGAGAGCTTCGCGTGCGCGGGCTGATGAACGTTCAATACGCGATCAAGGACAATGAGATCTACGTCATCGAAGTCAACCCGCGCGCCTCGCGAACCGTTCCGTTCGTCGGCAAGGCGCACGGCAAACCCTGGGCGAAGATCGCGGCGATGGTGATGGCGGGGAAGTCGCTGGATGAACTGGGCATCGAAGAACCGCCGCCGCCCAAGCATATTTCGGTGAAGGAAGTCGTTTTCCCGTTCTCGAAATTCCCGGGCGTGGATGTCATCCTTGGCCCGGAGATGCGCAGCACGGGCGAAGTGATGGGGATCGATTCGACCTTCGAGGTCGCTTTCGCCAAGGCGCAGCTCGCGGCCGGAACGGTGCTGCCCATGAAGGGCACGGTGTTTATCTCCGTGCGCGAAGCCGACAAGGAAGCCGTCATCCCGATTGCGAAGTTGCTTGCGAGCTGCGGTTTCGATCTGATCACCTCGCGCGGCACGCACGATGCGCTGAAGCGCGCGGGCATCAAATCAAAGCGCCTCCCGAAGCTTGCCGAGGGTCGGCCAAACATTATCGACCTCATGAAGAATGGCGACGTGCAGCTCATCATCAACACGGCCACGAAGAAGGGCCCGGAGACGGACGAGGGGAAAATTCGCGCCAGCGCGGTGATCAACCGGGTACCGATCGTGACCACATTGACGGGCGGATTAGCAGTCGCGAAAGCAATTGCTGCGCTTCAGAAGGGCGGGTGGGATGTGAAGCCGCTGCAAGAGTATCACGCGGGATCACGCAACGATGCGAGCCAACCATCCTAAGCGCGCGCAGCGGCCGCACCGGATACGATGATCCAGTCAGCGATCTGTGCGGAGCATGTGAACTTCAAACCGCGCGTCCGCGCCTGCTGAATTAGGAAACACAATTCGGGTGACACGATTCGATCCGCGACGCCGCTTCCTTTCCAGAACGCCTTTGTTCGATGCTGCTCGATGCAACGACGAATTGCCTTCTCAAACTGAGTTCCGTCTGATTGCAAGATGTGCCCCCAAGCCGCCAGAAGTAACTTCGGCCACCGGGCGGTTTCGGCAGTGATCATCTTCGCGAATCGAGGTTCTGCGGATTGTGCGAGGATCGCCCGCGACCAGATCTGCAGCAGCGGCCAGATGAAGTAGTCTTTGTTGTACATCGGGCTCCGCCCGCCGCGCGGGGCGTCCGGCGCAACCCACGCCGCATAAATGCACATGCGGTCATTGCGGTTCAGCACGCTTGCAGCGCCCAGCGCCGCGCGGAACGCGTCCATCCAGTACGACTCGCGTCGATCCGCAATATCTTGTGGCGACGTGAAGAACAGATCCGCAAGGCGCAGTGTCATTTTGGCCGCGCGCCGCGCTTCCTCGGGTTGTTCTAGGACATGGTGCGCCGAGGCAATTGTCCACGCCGCCGACACGGACGAAGCAAAGCCGTACTTGTTGGCCAACTCCTGGCCATCCGGTACGTGCAGAGCGCCCGCCGCGACGTGCTTGAGATAATCGCGCGCGCGTTCCAGGTCCACTGCTAGGCGGTCGGCGGGGGTTCGGCCGGCATCGATCCGTTGCTCGGTTTTCAGTGACGGCTGCCGATTCCCAACGTGGGTAGAAAGCCCTTTTCGCTCGATGCCGCCCGTGCCAAGCATCTCGCGGATGCGCGGGCTTCGCGTTCGCAATGAGATTTCAGCGGCCGAAACGCCGTCAGCGGTCTTCAAGTTTGCATCCGCGCCGCGTTCGATCAACAGGCGGATCAGCTCGATGTGTTCCAGTGCCACCGCCCACATCAAGAGCGAACAAGAGTCCGCTCGATGATCGAGCTTCGGCTGATCGATCGTATTTCCAAACAGACCGAAAAACCCACCGACGGATTTCAAGAGCGTGTCGGCGCGAACGCCCAACAGGCCGATCAGTCCGGCGATGCGCGTGTTCGGATCGAGCCCCTTGTCCAAGCGCCGACGGATGTCATCTACGTCCGCCAGCGCGAGTGATGCGAGGATTCCGTCTTCCGGCTGCGCGGGCAATCCGTCGCGCAGTGTGCGAACGATCCGACGCAGAACGGGCACGGCCGAACCCGTCGCCACGCTCGCACCCGCCAGCGCCTCTGCCGCGTGTCTCAATGCGCTTCGCCCGGTCTGATCGACGGCGAGCGTATCGGCGCCCAATCTCATCAGCCTCTCGAACACTTTGCCACGACCATGTCGCGCAGCTTCGATTAACGGTGTGGTTCCGGTGGTATCTCGAACGTTTGGATTGGCGTTGGCGGCGAGAAGCGCAAGTGCCTTGTCTTGCTTTGTGCGTCCGGCGATTGCGCAGAGAAGCGGATTGGATTCGCTGTGATTGCCATCGACGTGACCGCCGCGCTCAATCAGCACGGGCAGCAGTTCTACCCGGCAGTCGCGCATGACTCCCGGCCCGTTTGGATTGGCGCCTTGATCGATCAGAAGCTGCGCGATGCCCAGATCGTTACGGTTGCCTCCCATCCGCGCGGCGACGGCGAGCGCGGAACGCCCTTCGCGCACGGCGTCCACGTCTGCTCCATTGGCGATCGCCGCGCGCACGGAAGAGATCGAGTGCTCACGGATTGCCTCGAACAAATCTTGGTTTGAATTTCGTTTTGACTTGAACGCGCCGCCCATGTCCGGCAAGCATGGGCAACCCAGCCCGTAGAATCAAGATGATCGGGCGGCTCAATGTCGCTACGCCGATAGCACTTCCAACAACTGCTCCAGATCCGATCTCTGCGGGTCCTTCGGATTGGCCTTGAGGTATGTATTCAGCCACTCTGACGCGGGATGCGACATGCCGATTCTGGCCAGCACCAGCGCCAAATCTCGCTGTAGATGTGTCTGTTTTGGCCAGAGCAGCATCTCAAGCTCGAGCATGGCGGCGACATCTGCGTACTGGCCGTTGCCGCCGAAAATGTGGAGCAGGTTCTGAATCATGCGTGTCAGCCAGTGAAGGTTGCTCACCGGCTGGAGCATATCGGTTGACCATTCCATGCCGTCGCCGAAAGTTTCTTCAACCGCCTGCTGCGCTTCATCGCCGGTGAGCATTCGGCCGCCGCCGAACGGGTCGATCAGCA
>JACMJD010000521.1 GCA_014380825.1 Phycisphaerae bacterium
CGGAGCACATTTCACCGTCACCGGCGCCGTGCAACTCGCCCGACTGCTCGGCTGGTCCGAGCGCATGATCGGCCTGACGATCATCTCCATCGGAACTGGTTTACCCGAGGTCGTCGCATCGCTCGTTTCCAGTGTCCGCGGGCGAAGCGACGTGGCCATCGGCAACGTGATCGGCTCCAATCTCTTCAACATCCTCGCGATCCTTGGCTTGGCGGGTCTCGTGTCGCCGATTTCCGTGCAGCCGGCGCTCGCGCGAAGCGACTGCTGGTGGATGCTCGGCGTGACGCTGCTGCTGTTCCCCCTGATCTTCACCGGGCGCAAAATACTGCGATGGGAAGGGGCACTGATGCTGGGAGCGTACGCAGCCTATCTATCGCTGCTCATCGCTGCTTCGTGACGGCACTGTTCGTGATGCCCGGTGCCGCCCGCCCGCATTCCGGACATCGCGCCGGCGTGGCGCGGAGACGACGTGTACGATGGACATGAGCACCGTCGTTGGCAAACGCGCAATTCTTGCAACAATCGATGAAAAGCGAAAGATCGCGAATGCGTAGATGGCGAGCTTCGGCGATGATCTGCAGGATACTCGGAGGTGATAACGCATTTGGCCGAACGGAACCCCAACGTATCACAGCGAGCGACAACTGACGCGGCCCCGCGCTCATAACTCTGGGGCGATGCGACGATGAACGAGGTTACACGTTTACTCTCGACGATTGGGCAGGGGGAGCCAAACGCGGCCTCAAAGCTGATGCCGCTGGTGTACGACGAGTTGCGTCGCTTGGCGGTCCAGCGCTTGGCGTCGGAGCGCAAGGACCACACGCTTCAGGCGACCGCGCTGGTGCATGAAGCGTACGTTCGTCTGGTGGAAGGCGGACACAAGGCGCACTGGGACGGTCGTGGACATTTCTTCGCTGCCGCCGCCGAGGCGATGCGGCGCATCCTCATCGACAGCGCCCGCCGCAAACGCCGGCCTAAACACGGCGGAGACCTTAAACGGGTGGATCTGGATGAAGCCGCAAAATTCGGCGCTTCGCCGAGTGATGATATTCTCGCCCTTGATGAGTCGCTCATCCGGCTCGCCAGTGAGCAGCCAGTTAAGGCTGAATTGGTCAAGCTGCGTTTCTTCGCCGGAATGACCATCCGTGAGGCAGCACAGGTGCTTGGCATCTCTGAAGCGACCGCAGAACGTTACTGGACGTACGCACGCGTCTGGATTTACTGCGACATGGAAGGCACGGACGATGCATCCAGGCCTTCCCACAATCCCGCGGGCGAGTGAGGGGACCGAAAGCGTTTGCTCGCATTGCTCTTGTTCGGGAAGCGCGGAAACGGATGTCCAGTTCCCGCTACTCCCGACATGCTCGAATGCAACCAACTTCGGAGTCCTTCAATGAGAACCCTCCTTCAAGTCGTGCGCAACCTGGCACTCGCTCTTGCATCCAGCGTAGTCTGGAAGTCTGTCTCGCTGCTGATGCTATTAGCCATCGGCGTGGAGTGCGTTCGCATGGTTGGCGCACCACGGAGCGTCAGCACGGATATCGAATTCTGGGTGTTTCACCGTGCCGTATTCGGTAATGACCTTGAGACATTCAAGTCGCTGGTCGATCGGATGCCAGATCTGAATGCGCGCGATGAACAGGGCTTTACACCGCTGGCACTAGCCGCGCGTTATGGCAGCAACGAGGCCATTGAAATGCTGCTGTCAAAGGGCGCTGGAGTTGACGAGGCGCACTCGAAGCTCGGCACGCCACTCATGCTCGCACTGGGCAACGGACATCTTCACAGCGCGCGCTTGCTGTTGGCACGGGGCGCCAACGTCAACGCGCGATGCGAAGGACGGGACCCGCTCACCGTCGCAGTGGTATCGAATAGCCTGGCGTCTGTGGAATTGCTGCTGCATGCCGGGGCGGATCCGCGCGCCATCGGACGTCCGTGTAGCTTGCTCACGATCGCCGCCCAAAACGACTGTCCCGAAATGATGCGGCAACTGCTCGAACTGGGGGTCGATCCTAACATTCCGGACGCCGACGGTAGTCCACCGCTTATCGCTGCGGTCGTAGAACGGGCGACAGAATCGTTGCAGATGCTGCTTCAAGCCGGCGCCGATCCTGATCAGATCGGCGTGAACGGTCAAACGCCTCGAGATGTGGCGGTCATGATAGACCGCCCCGAAATCTTATCGCTCTTGCGCGAGTTTCCTGTGAGGACGGGTGGGACGCAGGCGGGCAACCCAGTGACTTCCTCCATGCAAGCACTATCAGCCCATCAAAAATAAACCCCTTATGGCTGACTCAGAATCCCTAGCTGAAGTTATCTTCTTCGCCGCGATGGAGCGAGAGTCGTCCGTGGACCGCGCGCGGTACGTGGCTGACGCCTGCGCGGGGAACGTTGAGCTGAAGCACCGCGTCGAGCGACTGCTTGGCGCGCACTCAAAGATCGGGGACTTCCTTCAATCCCCCGCCGCCGCAGACCTAACCGATGTCGCAGGCGATGTTGCGCGCGGCGTGTCGGCGAGCGAGGAACACGTCGGCAATGTCATCGACAAGTATCGTTTGATGGAGCTGATCGGCGAGGGCGGTTTTGGCTCGGTGTTCCTTGCCGAGCAGACCAATCCCGTGCAGCGCAGGGTCGCGCTAAAGATCATTAAGCCCGGCATGGACAGTCGCCAAGTTATCGCGCGCTTCGAAGCGGAGCGCCAAGCGCTGGCGGTCATGGATCACCCGAACATCGCTAAGGTCTTCGACGCCGGCGCAACGGAATCGGGACATCCGTATTTCGTCATGGAGTTGGTCAAGGGGGTGGCGATCACGGAATACTGCGACGCGCAACGGCTGCCTCCGCGCGCGCGTCTCGAGCTGTTCATCGATGTCTGCCGCGCGATTCAGCACGCGCATCAGAAGGGCGTTATCCACCGCGATCTCAAGCCGTCCAATGTGCTAGTCGCGATGTATGACGGCCGCCCGGTCCCGAAGGTGATCGACTTCGGTGTCGCCAAGGCAATCGGAGCGAAGCTTACGGACCGTACACTTTTTACGGGTTTTGGGGCGATCGTCGGGACGCTGGAGTACATGCCGCCCGAGCAGGCTCAGCTCAACGAGCTTGATGCGGACACGCGCAGCGATATCTATTCGCTAGGCGTTTTGCTGTACGAGTTGTTGACCGGCAGCACCCCGCTGGATCGCGCGCGGCTGATCAAACCAGCGATGGAAGAGATGCTTCGCATTATCCGCCAGGATGAACCGCCCAAGCCCAGCGCGCGATTGAGCACTGCAAATGCCTTAGCGTCAATCGCGGCCAATCGCAGCCTGGAGCCGAAAAAATTGAGTGGCCTGGTGCGCGGCGAGCTGGACTGGATCGCGATGAAGTGCCTGGAGAAAGATCGGTCTCGCCGGTACGAGACGGCCAACGGTCTGGCGAATGATGTGCAGAGATATCTCGCCGGAGTAGCGATCCTCGCGGCGCCGCCTTCGGCCACCTACCGTTTGAGAACCTTTGTGCGACGCCATCGCGGACCGGTGCTAGCTTCGGGCATGGTGTTGTTGGTTCTGATCGCAGGTGTGATTGGGACAACCATCGGGCTTGTCGGACAAGCTCGGCAAACCCGCATCGCGGAGCAGCAGCGTGCCGCTGCTCAGACGCACGAGCAAACGGCGCGGCGACAGACCGCGATTGCGTCCGCCGTCAGCGACTTTCAGACCGACATGCTGGCATCGGCCGACCCCGAGATGCTGCTGGGAGATAAGGTCACAGTGTTGCAAGCCGTAACTGCGGCCGTGAAGGAACTTGATGACGGCAAGCTAAAGGAGCAGCCGTTGGTGGAAGCGAGCGTGAGAACTGCCATCGGCAGGACATTGCGTGCGCTGGGCCGATACGACGCAGCCGAGCCGAATCTTCGCAAGGCGCTTGAGCTTCGTCGCAGGTCGTTGCCGGTCGATGATCTTTCCATCGCGACCAGCTTGAACCATCTTGGTTCGCTGGCGCGCGAGCTCGGCAAATTTACTGATGCTGAGGAGATGTGCGCTCAGGCGTTGAAGATTCGACAGAATGCTTCGCCGGCTGGAGATCGCGGGACTGCCGAAAGCCTGAACAACGTTGCGGCAGCCCTCTTCGCGCAGGGCAAAACTGGGGAAGCTGAGAAACTGTTCCGTGAAACACTTGAACTCAATCGCCGTATCTGCCCGCCCGGTGCTCAGGAGATCGCCACGAGCCTCAACAATTTGGCGACCGTGCTGCGCGATCGAGGTAAATTCGCTGAATGTGAGCCGATTTTTCGCGAAGCGCTAAGCATCTATCGTCACGCACTTCCA
The DNA here is from genome assembly GCA_014380825.1 of Phycisphaerae bacterium. The sequence continues at coordinate 4,311 of JACMJD010000521.1, forward strand.
GCAGGGCATTTGAAGACTGCTAGCGCTGCAGACAACCTGGCCGCACTGCTTCAAGCCCAGAGTCGGCTCGCCGAAGCTGAAATCCTGATTCGTGAGGCTCTGGAGACTCGACGCAACACACTTCCGGCGGGCCATCCGGATGTTGGAAAGAGCGCGAACAATCTTGCGACTCTGTTAACTGTTCAGGGAAGATACGCGGACGCCGAAGTTCTCGCGCGCGAGGCGGTGGCTATCGCCCGCAACTCGCTGCCAGCGGCTCATCCCAATATCGCCGGTTCACTGACCACTCTCGGAGCGGTGCTGTATCACGAAGGAAAGCTTGGCGAATCCGAGCTGATCTACCGTGAGTCGGTAGAAATGTTCCGCAAATTGCTTCCCGCGAATCACCCGGACATCGCGTTGAGTCTCACCGGCGTCGCTGGAGTGCTCCGCGGACAAAACAAGTTTGATGAGGCCGAACAATTTTACCGCGAAGCGTTGGAGATCTGCCGCAAATCCATTCCGACGTCAATCAACACGGCGCACGCTCAACAGAACCTCGCGGAAGTGTTGGTGCAGCGCGGAAAGTTCGCCGAGGCCGAGAAACTGTATCGCGAGGCGATGAAAGGCTTCGCGCAGCTCGGCGCGGAGCATTGGCGTGTCAGCCAGATGCGCCTTCAGTTAGGGACTGCTCTCATTAAGCAGTCGCGATTCGCGGAAGCGGAAACGTTTCTCATCGACGCAGAACGCGCGATCGCCGCGTTGGATCATGTCAAATCTCCTCGTCACGACAGGTGTCTTGAGGGGTTGGTCACGCTTTATTCACAATGGGACCAGTCCGAGCCAGCGAAGGGTTACGACGCCAAAGCGCGTCATTGGCAAACGATCCTCGCGGCCCAGCAGCCGACCACATCGACGACTCGTCCGTGACCTGCCAAACACTTCTGCAAAATAGTGAACACGCCTGAGGGGATGGCCAGCACTTACTCGCATTGCTTGAGGCCGCGCCACGGGCGCGACGCTCTGCAGTCTTTGCAACTTGCTCCTCTAACTATTGGAGACTCATGAAGACTCGGCCAAATCGGAACATGGTTCAGCGTGCGTGTCGCCGCGGTCTGGCGTCGGCAGCTGGGTCGCCCGCTATGCTCGAGTCGCTGGAAACGCGCAGACTGATGTGCTGGCTACCCTTTGGGCAGGGTGGGCCGGAGTTCATCCCTGATTTGCATCCACCCATCAGCGGCGGTCAATCGATGTCAGGGACACCACGCGGCGATGGCGGGGAAAGCACGTCGGTGTCGAGCGGACTGAACTGGACCAACCGCGGAAGCGCAGGCAACGATCTCGATGGCCTTGCCGCGGTCTTCGGCACGGAAGCCGAGAAGGCGCGAAACGTCGTCGAAGCGGCGCTGGCGACGTGGACAAAGGTTGTCCCCAACCTGAATAACGGCATCAACCGGATCGATGTTAGCTTCACAATGTCCGGGAAAGGCATCGGTGGCCAAGGAGGCGTGACGGCGGTCAGCGATGGCAGGCCCACCGCAGGGCGTATCGACCTGGCCGGCGGCGACGACAGCCACGGCATGGGCTACTGGTTGGATCCGACCCCATACGAGCATTCGGAGTTCAGCGGCGCGATCAACAACGCCTTCGCGGGTGATGCGACGACCGGCAGTCCGGCATTTGGGAAGTTTGACCTGTTCACGCTCGTGTTGCTCGAGGCCAGCCATCTTCTCGGCACCGCGAAAAATTCTAATCTGCGGATCTGGACCAGTGGTCTCATGTCCAACATGAACATCACGATCCCGACCGACCGCGAGGAAGGCGGCACCGGCGCCGGTCAATTGCCCAATAAGTATTGGCTCTTCAACGGAAACAGCGGCAAGGTCTTGTTCAACGGCAGCTCCGAGACGGGCGTGCCCAGCGACCGGCTCAATGCCGTACACACCTCCAGCACGACCACGCCGCCCATCGTCTATCAGGGAAATACATACTACGGCTTCGAAGACTCGAACAACGCGTTCGGAGAAAACGGCAGACGGTACCTCCCTTCGGGCCCGAATAGCCGGTTCCTCGAGGACGCCTATGGCTACACGATCGTTGAGCCAAGCACATTCGGCACCTTTTACGATCGGCTCGACGGCGACGGAACGCTCGACATCCGCACTCGACCGGGCAACAACAACGACTCCGTCGAACTACAGGTGATCGGCAGCAACCTGCTCGTTGAGATGAGCTTCGGTTCGCCTGTGCCGGGGATCGATCCGGTCTCGCTAAATAGCACCTTCCCATTGAACTCGATTTCAAAAATCAAGATCGACACCGGCACCGGCTCAGATGCGGTAACGATTCACCCGCTGAGCAGCACCATCCCGATCGCCGTTGACACCGGAGGCGGTGGCTTTGACGTGCTGACCGTGGTGGGTTCGGCAGGGTACGACAGCATTGCGGTGGACGCTCCAACGATCACCAGCACCGGCATTAATATCACGTCGTTTGCCGGCCTCAGTCGCCTAGATCTGCAAGTCGGATTGGGAAATGCCGACGTTCGCATGCCCGACGCAGGCAGCACTCCGGAGGCAAACATCATCGCGCAGGGCGGCGACGAAACCATCAATCTGCACTCGCTGAGTACCAACACACCCGTGACCATTTTCGGTAACGGAGGCAATGACACGATCACCCTGGGAACCAGCGTGTCCGATGCCAACACGATCAATTCGGAAGTTGTAGTCTTGGGAGGAACGGGCGCCGACCAGTTAAACATTGGCAGCGGCAACTCCGATGCCGTTGCGTCCAACGTCACGTTTGACGGCGGAACCGGGGGCGGCAATTCCATCGTCTACAACGACACTACTCCCGCGTATGTGGTGCGTTATGACGTGTTCTCTAACCGCGTGAACCGCGACGGCTTCAACGCGCCTGTTGATCTGTTCTATTCCAACGTCGCGACGATCACCGCCAACGGCGGCGCGGGCAGCGATACATTCACTATCCGCACCGGTGTCACTGCTGTCGTCCACGCGTTCGGGAACTCCGGCAACGACAGCTTCATCATAGGCGGAGGAAATCTCAACGGGTTCTTTCCCCAAGACATCAACGGCGGACCCGGCACCGACACGATTACCTACGACGACTCGGCGAACCCAGCGAACAAAACCTGGGAGTTCAACCAGATCTCGCGCCCCAACGAAATCATCTACGCGGGTTTAGTCTCACTGTTTACGACAAACTTCGAGTCTGTCGGGATCCTCGCCGGCAATGGCGCTGACCAGATCACGTTCGCCGGTCAGTTTAACCAGGCATTGAACATCGACGCTGGCGGCGGGACAGATACGTTCACGCTCGGCTATCAGAGCCCGGTACTCTTTTTCAACCCGGTCATGCTTGTCGGCGGCAGCCAGAGCACCACGTTCAATATCAATGATGCCCAAGTCTACTTCTTTACGACTCTGTCGATGAACGGCGCAACCGGCTTTCTCAACTATCTCAACGTCAACGTGCCCAACGCGGCCAATTTCACGCTCGGTGAAGGCTACTTCATCCCCGGTGGCGGTAGTACGGCTGCGTTCTCGTACACCAATATCACGACGGCGGTGTTCAACGGAAACTCGCTCGACAACACCTACACGATCTACAGCGCCGGCAGCCAGTTTGGCACTTTCACGGTCAACGGGAATCTAGGGAACGATTCATTCGTCCTCAAGCCGCAGCTGGGTGGATACACGTTCGAGCACTTGACGCTCGATGGCAATCAGGGAACGGATGCCTTCACCTACGACGCCAGTGCACTTTCCACCAATGAGATTTACACGATTGGCGCGAATTCGCTCCAGCGTTTTACGGGGCAGTTCAACGTCGAACTCATAACCACGGCCAGCGTGAATTCGCTCACGATGACCTGCGGCTCAGGCGCAGACATAATCCACGTCAACGGCGTCAACACCGCACGTCCGGCTACGATCAATGGCGGCGGCGGCGGCGATATCTACAACGTTTTCGGCTCAGCCTTCGGTGCGTCGGCTCCGGTCTCCCTCACGCTCGCGGACTCTGCCGGCCTCGATACGTTCAACCTCAATGACCAAGACCTTACTAGCGCAAGCAATGCCACCTATCAGTCCAACGCGTCGGGCATCACTCGCGTAGGCACGCAAGTTCCATATACCGGCATCGACATCGCTAACATTAACGGCGGCGCGGGCGCGGATATTCTACAAGTACTCGCGCTGCCTGCGAGCGCGGGCGAGCTCCGCTTCTTCGGCGGTGCCGGCAATGATGCGCTCACCACGCCGACTTCATCCCTCAACAGTATCGCCAATCGCGTCAGATTTGACGGCCAATCCGGGACGAACACCGTCAACCTCAATGACAGCGCCGATACGTCGCCCAACACCGCGCACATCGACCAATTTTCCGTCGGTGCGTATCCCGGTGACAATCTCTTCGGCAGCGGCGGCACCTTTCACTTTACGAACGCCAGCGCGCTGACGCTCTCAATGGGCACCGGTGCGGACACGGTATATGCCCAGCCCAATTCTGCCGCGACAATCAGCATCGCTGCCAATGTTCCGTTTCTGCCCGGCGATGGGCTAAAACTAGCCTTGGCGTCCGCGGCGAACCATGTCGTCAACGGAACGCCATCCAACGGAAACGTCATGAGTTCAAATTTGAAGACGCTCAGCTACACAGGCTTTGAAGGCATTGCCATCGACGACATCACTCCCGTCGTCGCGAACGTCGATTTCAACCTCGGTGGTAACGGGCGCGGCGGCACACCGGCGCAATCGATCACGGCCACTTTCAGCGAAGATGTCGGCGCGCTGCTGACCAGCGGGTTCCTTGGTCTCACCAACACGACCACCGGCGAAATTGTTCCCATCACCAACATTCATCTCGACTACGCAGCCGATACACTTACGGCGACATTTAGTTTCCCGGGTTATGCCGGCGGCGTATTGCCGGATGGAGTGTACAAGGCGCAGATCTCGGCCGGCTACGCCGACTTGTTCGGGAACGCGGGCGCGACCAGCGCGATGTACACGTTTGTCTGGAGCGCCGGCACGAGCGGGCCGGACGTCTTCCGCGTCGCGCTGAATCCGGTTGGTCAGATCTTCGAGATCTACCTGAACAACGCAGGCACTCCAGCGTTCATCGCCGGGCAAGGCACTAGCAAAATCGCGCTGGCCGGCGGGCTGGGTGACGACATCCTCACCGTCGACCTCTCCAGCGGAAATTCGGTCACGCCCGACGGCATCGTATTCGATGGCGGCGACGGTGCCGACACGTTGGGAGTGAAAGGCAGCACCAGCGCCAACGTGACGATGCTGGATGCGACGAACGTAACGCTGAACAACGGCACTTCGCTCGTTCCGCATAGCAACGTCGAATCATTCGCGTACGACGGCAACGGCGGTTTGGATACGCTGCACCTGCTGGCAAAGAAGGTCGTGTTCAGTTCAACGCAGGTGTTCAATTCTTTGCAGATCGCGAACAACGCTGTGGCAGCGCTCACGCCCGGCGGGAACAAGGTCTTGGTTGCGCTCAACCTAGGAATCGCCGCCACCGGTTCGCTGGATCTAGCCAACAACGACCTGATCGTCGACTACACCGGGGCATCGCAACTCGCATCGATCCAATCGTTGATCAACAGCGCCCGCGCCGGCGGCGGTTGGACCGGCCCCGGCATCACTTCCTCCGCCGCGAAGAACACAAACCCGCGAAACACCACGCTCGGCGTGATGGAGGCCAGTGAGTTCAAGTCGATCTACGGCCCGAGCGCGTTGTTCGCCGGTGAGGCGATCGACTCGACGGCGGTGCTGGTGAAGTACACCTATTACGGCGATGTCGATTTCAACGGTGTCGTCGACTTCGACGACTACGCGCGAGTCGACGCCGGGTTCAACAACAATCGCACGGGTTGGCTGAACGGCGACGTCGATGGCAACGGGATCGTCGACTTTGATGACTACTCATTGATCGATCAGGCGTTCAACACGCAGGGCTCCGCGCTACGGCCGGGCCTCAGGTTGATTGGTGGAAAGAGTTAGGCGCTCGGCGGTGCCTCACGCTGAATCGCGGTGCATCTACGCTGCGGCAGGAGGCATTGTTAAAGCACGGTCGAAGCACGCCAGCCGGACGCTTCTGCGCGATGATCTTCACCGTCGGTCACCGCGGTCCCGCGCGATAGAAGTGGGGGCCGCGTACCGGCGCAGCGCGCCTCACCTGCCGTCATGCTCGCGATCGGTGCCGCAAAACGATTGTCATTCCCAGCACGGCGCCCAGTGTCATTAGCGCGTTGGTCGCGACGAAGACCCAGTTGTGCACGAGAAAGCTGTATATCGTGAAGCCGACGGACGCGACTAACTGGCCGATGAAAAGCCACATCGAGACACCTTCGCTAGATTCCTCCTGCCATTGTTTATGGAGCTGTTTGCCGATCGTAATCAGCAACACGACCGATGATGTCCAGCCCAGCATTTGTGTCAGCAACGCGGTTCCTCGGTTGGATGCACAGACGTAACTGCCTGCGTTTCGCTTGGCGTTCAGCAGCGCGTGAGCGCGTGCGGAGACGGCGTCGCTCGCAATGCACGCAACGTGCCGCGAAAACACCTCGGTGGTAGCCGTTATCCGATCGGAGAGTCCACCGCGCAATTCGTGCGCTCTCTGATTCGTTCAGAATCACTCGGTAAATCAAGGCGTTGGGAAAAAAGCGCTCTCTGGTTAACAGCTTTCAGAGTGCAGCAGATTCTCTGTTTCGACTTCGAACAGTGTTTTGTTCGGGTTGCATGACGCGGCCAGCTGAGAGGAACGGCATCGAGTGGTTTGTCCGGGCGATTCTGACCAGCTCAATTCTCAGATAATCAGCGGTATAGGATCGCACTGTTGGCAATGTGGTCGCCGCTGCGCGGACCGAGTCGGCGATGATGACCGATCAGGCGTTTTACCGGTCGATGCGGAACCTGCGTCCATGAGGCTGAGCACGAACCACCTCCGCGTGAGAAAACGTTCGGTTCGGATCCGAGGGACCGAGTTCATAAACGCGGATTTACTGGCAATGTCTCCGTCCGTTCATCAGGTCGGACGAGCGTCGTGGCCGATGCGACTTCGCCGCGGCGAAGCGAATCATGCATCCGTGTGGATCGCCTATCAACAGGCGGCCACTAGCAGGGCAGCGCGGCGGCGATCGAGCCTCCGATTGGGCCGGAAGGTGGTGATTCTTGAAAAATTCTTATTCATTCACTTTGACGAGGCGACAGTACCGCAAGGATTCTTGTCTTTTGCGAGGCTTGGCGAATTGACGCCAAAACGCATGTTCTGGCTGCCGATGGCCACACCATATTGACTCGCGCGAAGCCATAGTGCGAGCGACAGCACGTACACGTCACCTAAAAGGGTATGTCGCAATCGTCAGCTTCTGGCGCGCCCACGCCTTTCGCCTCTTCCGTCGGGCTCTCCGTGAGCCGCGACCGTTCCAAGCGAAAGTCCTGTGCCTTCTTTTCAGTGTAGCTGTAGTTTCCAACTGGCGATAAGTAGCCATCTTTCACCGCCGCTTGACGACACGTCATGATGCACGTAGTGGTGACTTGGAGCGCCGCGGACAAGCGTTTCAGAGGCAATTGAATAACTACCTCTTCCGGTTGCACGTCCTCGGCGATCTGGAAGTCATACAGATGCCCAGCGATTGCCAAGAGCGTGGGGTAAAGGCGCGGTCGTTCGGCAACCAACTTGGCATCAATTGGAAAGAAGTCGGTCTCCGCAAGTCGAATGGCCCGATCGAACGGGTCATCCCCAATGTCGTATCGCTGGTTCTGCATGTTGCAGAACAATTCGCCCTCGAAATTATCGCGAGTGCAGTGAAAAATAGTTCGGAAGGGATCAGCATGCTTGGTACGTGCGCGCAGCAGTCCGCCAATCCACTCGACTATTGCCTGCAGGCCGGAAGCTTTGATTTGGGGATGCGCGCGCAGTTGTCTGAAGAAGCCCCATAGGTCCTTCCGGAGCTGCTGAGATTCATCGCGATCAAAATCCTCGGTCATACGGTAGCCAAACTCTCCGGATTGGTACGCCTCCAACATTCGATAAAAGTAGTCACTGTGGCGCTCGTTGTTCCGCGGCATCAGCTTCAAAATCTCGTGTGTCCCGCCGCGACAGTCTCTTTGTCGTGGGTTTCCTGGTGTACCTGAATCTCCTGAAGATCTGTGTCTGTTGTGTCTCTGATACTCCGGCTCGCTGGTGCTCTGGTTAAACTGTTCGCCGCCGCGCGATTTGCGCCTCTTGCCGCTCTGTCGAGGCGGATCTTGAACCTTGTCCTCGTTAGATCGTGGCAATTCATTCGATGCTTGGTCCATTGTGCTCCCAGTGAAATTGGTCGCGGCCGCGGTCGCGAGTTCCGATTTTCAGTTTGGCACGACTGGCTCGCCACATCAGCGAGTACCTAGGAGCTTGTACAGGTTCGGATTTTGCGCCGTCAGGGTTGTGGATTCTTCGGCACAGTGCGAATCTGCCGGGGCAGGGCAGCGCCGGGACCAGGGTGTGCACAGCGCTCGTGCCGCGGCCGGGATGTTACCCACGGCATGACGACTTTTCGGCACAAGCCGCTGCCGATCAGCTGAAATGGCTCAGCCGGAGCGCGTCGGGCGTCGGATTTGCCTTCCATTCCGCGGGGCCCGAGGCGCGTTTATACTGCTGAGGATTGCGGCGCAGTAGAATTAATCCGTGACCGGCATCAATTCTCGGATATTCCGCCGGCGCCAAGCAGATCTGGCTGTGCGTACAAGCTGCAATTGCAAACTCCTCTTTTCGCCGCTACGCGGCTTAAGAATTCCTGGGCGCGCCATTGCCAAGCTGTTTGAGCGAGTGTTCGCGGCGGCCCGATCTCCTGACCGGCGAGCGGAAGGCGCAGACGGCCTATCCAGATTTTGGTGGATTGCCATTCGGCACTAACCCTGTTGAGGGGACTTTCTTTACCTCCTACTGGGCGCTGCTGCGGTGTCGGATTTTCAGGCGCCGTCGCCAAGTTGCTCGGCATCACTCCCAGCGTATTCGCCGGCGCCAAGTGGTTCGGCCGTCGGGGCTTGCCTCGTGCCCCTGCGGGTGACAGGCGCCAATCCGCGCAAGCTCCGGTGAGTGAAAGACGTATTTTCGACCTCCTTCCCGCGGCGCTCGTCAACTTCCGGATTTCCGGGCGCCGTCGCTCGGTTTCTCGGGGGCAGAGATTGCGATGGTCGGAGATCGCCTGACCGGGCCGACGATTGGCGTCGTGGGCCGACCTGACGGTTTTGGAGTACGCATCGCGCGCTTCTGTCAGAGACGAGCGTTTTTCCAGACCTCTCATCCAGTGATGAGTGGCGTTGGCGCAGATCATCGAGCACGCAGCGGTGTGCGGGATTAACCGTAAGCACGGTTCACGGTGTTGTGCCAACCGTGACGCCGATGGATTTGACACGGCAGAGTGAAACGCACGTGGGCACTGCACTTCGCAGCCGCACGTGTCTCGAAATTCAGACCAGCATCGTTGGAAGGAAAGAACGTGCACAAGAGCACTGGAAAGGTCCCAATGAAGCAGGAGCAGCAGTCGGCGAGCAAGACATCACAAGACAATCGGGAGCGCGAGCTTCTCAGCTTGATGCTGAGGATTATCGACGACCACTTGGGCGCGCTGACCGAGATCGGCTTGAACGTGTATATGTGCTGCCTCCGCCACGCGAATGACGCGAACCTCGCGCAGTTGTCGCTGACGACGCTTGCCCGCTACACCGGCCTACGTACAAGAACGGTCCAGCGCAAACTAGAAATGCTCATTGAGCGTTCATTTCTCGAGTTGGAATGCGACGGTGGGCCTACCACCACGCGAACGTATCGGGTGCTGTCACTCCCGGCGGTGCAAAAGCCTGCAGGCCGCAGAAAGCGCGGAGGTGGGAAGTTGCGCGTGGTGAAATTCCGGTCGTGCGCATCCGCGCGCGGCTCTTACTCTCGCCGCCCGACCTGCAGTGCTGGATCGACCAGAACAAATCAGCGGCAAAATCAGCCGCGTAAAGGTGAACATGGCTTCAATCGCGAATGATCCGGGAGGCCGCAAGCGCGTGCTTGTGCTCTGCGCTGATGGCCAACGCCGACCGATCCGGCTTGGTAAGTGCGATCGCCGTAGCGCCGAAACCGTTCGGATGTTCATCGAGAAGATCGCAGCCGCCAATGCAAATGGCAGTGCGTTCGATGACGCTACTTCTGCTTGGATCACTTCCATCAGTGACCAACTGCATGCGAAGCTCTCGAAAGCGAACCTGGTCAAACCAAGAACAGCTGGGCGCGCCGTGCTTGGGGCATTTGTTGACGCCTACATCGCGGGCCGCTCGGACGTGAAAATTCGCACGCGCGTCAACCTGAAGCAAGTTCGGCGCTGGCTCGTCGACTGTTTCGGTGAAGCTAAAGATATGCGAGCGATCGCCCCCGGCGATGCCGAGGATTGGCGTCTCTTCATGATCGCCGAGGGGCTCGGCGAAAATACGATTCGGCGACACGTCGGTCGAGCGCGCCAGCTTTGGAAAGCAGCGATTCGTCGTGGCCTCGTTCGTGGCACCAATCCATTCGAGGGCATGGCCGCCACGGTGCGCGCCGACACGAGCCGGCAATTTTTTGTCCCGCGCAAGAGCATCGACACGATTGTTGACGCCTGCACCGATGTCGAATGGAAGCTGATCGTGATGCTGAGCCGTTACGGTGTTTGCGCTGTCCCTCCGAAACCTTGTCGCTGAAGTGGTCGGACGTGAATTGGGGCCAATCAGTTGTACGCGTGCCTTCGCCAAAGACAGCGCACCACGAAGGCGGGGATCATCGCTTCATCCCGTTGTTCCCCGAATTGCGCCCGCATCTGCTGGCAGCGTTTAAAGCCGCGGCCGATGGCAGCGAGTTCGTGATCACGCGGTACAGGCAACAAAGTAGCAACCTGCGGACACAACTTGAGAGGATATGCGTTAAGGCTGGCGTGAAGACTTGGCCGAAACTATTTCACAATATGCGGTCGACTCGGCAGACCGAACTTTCGGAAATGTACCCCGAGCACGTCGTGTGTAGTTGGCTCGGCAACAGTTCACGTGTTGCACGAAAACATTACCTTCAGCTGACCGATGCTCACTTCGAAAAAGCGGCGCAAAATCCGGCGCAGCCAGCGCACGCCAAGCGCGGTCAGGCGCTGACACGTGAGCATCGAAATGATGAAAACTCACTGACGTGTCAGCCCGTGGCAGTCGGAGGCAACGGTGGTCAGGGTGATCACTACCCGCGACAGGATTCGAACCTGTGACCTGCGGTTTAGGAAACCGCCGCTCTATCCAACTGAGCTACGCGGGCAATTGCACGTTCGCTTGGGGGGCGATTCGCGCTCGACAAATGTATTCGCCGCGTACAGTGTAGCAAGGCGAACGAGGTCGTGAGCGATGAATCGGAAGCTGAAAATTATGTTCCTGTGTACCGGAAACTCCTGCCGCTCGCAGATGGCAGAAGGGTGGGCGCGGACGCTGAAGGGCGATTCGATTGAGGCTCATTCGGCCGGCGTCGAACCGCATGGCATGAATCCGCGCGCGGTGCGCGCGATGCGGGAGGCGGGCGTCGATATTTCGTCACACCATTCAAAGCACACGGACGAAGTGAGGCACGTTGAGTTCGACTACGTCGTAACCGTGTGCGACCACGCGCACGAGAGCTGTCCGATTTTTCCGGGGAACGCGAAAATCATGCATGTCGGCTTCGACGATCCGCCTGCGCTGGCGAAGGATGCGACGACGGACGACGACGCGATGCCGCACTATCGGCGAGTGCGCGACGAGATAAAAGCGTTCATCGAACGGCTGCCGCAGGCGCTGGTGGAAGGGCCGCGATGAAAAGAGATGCGCAAACGATGCTAAACCTAGCCGAGCCGTTGCGGCGGTTCGTGCGGAAGCGGGTGAACGATTCGCATGAGGCGGATGATATCGTGCAAGATGTCTTGCTGAGGGCGATCGCTAACGCCGATTCGACGCCGCCGGATGAGCGGTTGGCAGCCTGGATGTTCCGCTCGGCACGCAATCTGATTATCGATCGATTTCGATCTCGGGCCGTGCGCGATGCGGCAAGCATCGAAACAATCGATCCGATTCAAGACGATGATGACGACGTCGACGAACAAGCAGGAGTCGTGGCCGAACTTGCGGCGTGTTTACGGTGCATGGTCGATCGGCTGGACGCACCGTATCGCAAGGCGCTGAAGCTCGCGGACTTGAATGGGCGGACGCAGCAGCAGGTAGCGAACAAGATGGATATCTCGTTGTCCGGAGCGAAGTCGCGCGTGCAACGCGCGCGACAACAGCTTCAGGCGATGCTGTCGGCGTGCTGCAACGTCGAGCGCGACGCGCGAGGAAACGTCACTGATTTTCAGCCCTCGGACCGATCACGCCAAAGCTGTGCCGATAGAGGCTGCGATCCGGACGCGAAACCGTGCGACTGAAAATCTTGCGTCCTTCGCAATTCGCGTGCGTCTACACGGTGGCTGACGCGATGGTCGCGCCCGCCCAACCACAACGGAGAATAGTGTGACTCAATCCATCGAAAATATCGTCCGTGACAATTATGCCCGAACTGCGGTGAGCGGTTTGTCGAGCGACCACTCCGGCGTGCGCGCGATCGCGGAGGCGTTTGGATATTCAGCGAAGGAGCTGTCGTCGATTCCTGCCGAGGCGAACATGGGCTTGTCCTGCGGCAACCCAACGGCGATGGCCAATCTTCGGCCCGGCGAGGTGGTGCTGGATCTTGGATCAGGTGGCGGCCTGGATGTCTTTCTCGCCGCGCAGAAGGTCGGACCGAGCGGCAAAGCAATCGGGATCGACATGACGCCTCAGATGATCGAACTGGCGAAGAAGAACGCCGCAAAGTCGTTGGTGACGAACGTCGAGTTTCATCTGGCGACGATCGACAAGCTACCGCTGCCGGACGCGTCGGTCGACGTCGTGATCAGCAACTGCGTGATCAATCTGGCATCCGACAAGGCAGCGGTGTTCCGTGAAATCGCGCGCGTGCTGAAGCCGGGCGGGCGCGTGGCGATCAGTGACATCGCGCTGAAACGACCGCTGCCGGAAGAACTGGCGCGAAGCGTCAGTGCGTACGTCGGGTGCATCAGCGGCGCGATGTTGATGGAGGATTACCGTCGAGAGATGACGAACGCGGGACTGAGCGAAGTACTCGTCGTCGACGCCGGCGCGGATCTCAACGCGTATTCGCAAGTGCAGGGCCAGCACGGCTGCTGCGCGCCTGCCGGACAATCCGAACCCAAGACAGCGGCGGACGCGTCGTGTTGCGGACCTTCCTGTTGCGGTGCAGACGTCACCGCGACCGCTCCCCAAGCCAGCGTTCACGATGGATTGGCTACGCTTATGGCTCAGCACAACGTGAATGACTTTGCCGCCAGCGCGAAGGTTTATGCGATCAAACCTCGCTGAAACTATCGGCGGCGCCTTCTCGTCGCGAGAGCAAGCAATCCGTAAATGATTCCGGCGCTGGTCGGTTCCGGCACAGCATTCAGGAAGCTCGTCGCGTACGGCTGCCCGAACTGCTGATAGTGATCCATCACCATTTGCAGCGCCGGGGTGTTTATGCCGTAGTCACTGCGGTCACCGCCATTCAGGTATGAGAGCGCGCGTCGCAACGTTCCGGTTTGCGTGTTGAATGCGCCGTCGATCAAGGAGTAGTCGTCGAAGTCGACGATGCCGTTGTAGTCGAAATCGCCGTTGAACCAGCCGGTGCGATTGTTGTTGAAGCCGCCGTCGGTGTGGCTGTAATCGTCGAAGTCGACAACGCCGTTCAGGTCTGTGTCGCCGTTGTACGTGAACTTGATGACGATATCGGAGTTGGCGATGGTGAAGCCGTCGAAGAGCGCCGCCGCGCCTTGGCCGATGTGGAAATCGGCTCCGCTGATCGCGCCGAGGTTCTTGTTCTTCGGCACCGAATTTTTCGCCGCCGTTGAAGTCAGGCCGGGCCGATCCCAAGCCGCGCCGTGGCGGGCGAATGCGATTTGCGATTCGACGGTCGGCAGGTTGCCCGATGTCAGGATCAGATCGTTGTCATTCAGATCGAACGTGCTGGTTGGCGACGCGCCGCCGGGACTCGTGAAGTTCGCGATGCGGCTCGTGCCGCTGTTCCCGCCGTTGGTGTTCACCGACACCACGCCGTTCGTCACGTTGAGCGTGCCGGCGCCGCGGATGTTCGCGGTGGACGATGACGCGTTGCCGGTGTTGTCCCAGTATCCATCGAGCTGCACGGAACCCGCCGCGAGCTGATGGTTGCCCGTGGTCGTCATGGTGCCGCCGCTCTGCACGTTGATGGCGCCGCCGGTGCTGGTGATGCCGCCACCGTTGGCGCCAGTGATCACCAGATGCGCACCGGATTCGGCGCGCATGATGCCGACGTTGACGAAGCCGCCAGCCACGTTGACCGGGTCGATCGTGAGCGCGCCTCCCGACCCGGCGATCAGCCCGCGATTGATCACCGCCAGCGAGTTGTTGCCGACCGCGCCGAAGCCGCGAATCGTGTTGTTTGAATCGAGCGAATTATCGCCGGCCACCGCGGCGACCTGCGCGCCGGTGGAAGCGAGGTTGATCGCGCCGCCTCCGGTCAGCACGATCGGTGCGCCGCTGACCTGCACCGACGTGAAATTCGCCGATGCGTTGACGTTGATCGACCCGGCATTGGTGATCGTGCCGCCGCCGGTGAGGAACAGCGTCGCGTTGTTGGCGATCTGAATATCGCCGTTGTTCGTGATGCCGTTGACGGACGCGTTGTGGTTAGCGGGCACCGAGATCGTGCCGGTTCCAGCAGTGGTGAACGTTCCGCCGGCGATGCTCATACTGCCGAGCAGTTGCACGCTCGATCCCGTTTGCGCCAGGATCGTGCCGCCGTTGTTGTTGACGCTGCCGCCATTCGCGCCGGTGAATGACAAGGTCGCGCCGGTCTCGGCGCGCATGATGCCGAGATTGACGAAGCCGTTGCCCAGGTTGACCGGATCGATGTTCATCCCGCCGCCGGATGCGCTGATCAGGTTGTGGTTGATCACCGCCAGCGAGTTGTTGCCGACGACGCCGAATCCGCGAATCGTGTTGGTCGACTCGAGTGTTCCAGTTCCGGCGACGCCGGCAACGTTAGCGCCGGCCGATGCGAGATTGATTGCTCCGTCGCCCGCCAGCGCGATCGAGCCGCCATTCACCTGAACCGCCGTGAAGTGGGCGGCCGCGTTGACGTTGATCGAGCCAGAGTTCGTGATCGGGCCGTTGCCGTTGAAGAACAGCGATGAATTGTTGGCGATCTGAATGTTGCCGGTGTTGGTCACGCCGTCGACGAACGCGTTGTTGCTCTGCGGCACGGCGATCGTTCCGCTGCCGAGCGTTGCGAGCGTTCCGCCGGAGATGCTGATGCCGCTGACGAACTGCACGACCGAACCAGTCTGCGCGACGATCGTGCCGCTGTTGGCGAGCGCGCCCGCGTTTGCGCCGGTGATGGTGAGGATTCCGCCGTTGCTGGCGCGCATGGCTCCGAAGTTGGTTACGCCTTCCGCGGTGTTGGCCGGATCGACGAGCAACACCTGGGTTGCGACGTTCGCATCGACGACGGCTGCCGCGCCGTTGATGTAGCCGATGGCATTGCTGCCAAGCTGGCCGAAGCCGCGGATCGTGTTGTTGAGGTTGCTGAGAATGCCGCTTCCGCCGCTGCCGAGGTGGGCAACACCGGCGCCGGTTGATGACAGCTCGATCGCGCCGCCGCCGCTGAGCGTTGTGGTGCCGCCGCCGATCACGCGGGCGACGGTCGTATTCGTTCCAGCCGACACCGCGAGCACGCCGCTGTTGAGGAACGAATTCGTAAGCTGGAAGGCGGCTGCATTATCAACGACCATGCTGCCGGCGTTGGCGACACCATCCAGCGTGACGGTCGAAGTCAACACGTGCGTAGACCCCGTGCCGGCCGTGCTGAACGTTCCGCCGGTGACGCTAGCGCCGTTGAGCTGGACGACCGAACCGTTCTGCGCCGTGACCGTGCCATTGTTTGTATACGCGCCGCCATTCGCGCCGGTGAATTGCAGGATTCCGCCGCTGCTGGCGCGCATCTGCCCGTTGTTGATGAATCCGCCCGCGACGTTCGGCGCATCGATCAGCAGCATCTGTGCGTTGATGTTCGCGTCGACGACGCCGCTTGCCTGGTTGATGAACGTCAGCGAATTCGTACCAAGTTGGCCAGCGCCGCTGATCGTGTTGTTGGTGTTGGTGAGCGCGCCACTTCCGCCGATCATTGCAACGCCGGCGCCGCTCGTGCCGATCGTGATCGCACTGCCGCCGCTAAGCGTCGTCGCGCCGTCGAATCGCAACTGCGTGTTGTTTGTCGAGGCGGTCACGTTGATGCTGCCGACGTTGCTGATGTCGCCGCCGGCAAAGAGCGTGGCATTGTTCAGCAAGGTGATATTGCCGAGGTTGGCGAACGAGCTGAGTGACGCCGAATTCGCCGCGGCCACTCGAACCACACCGGCGCCGCTTGTCGTGTACGTTCCGCCGGAGATCGAGATGCCGCCTTCCAGGCTCACGTTCGACAGGTCGCCCGCGCTGATTGTGCCGGTGTTGGAAATGCCGCCGGCGTTGGCGCCGGTGATTCGCAGCGATCCGCCGTTGCTGGCGCTCATCGTGCCGCTGTTGAGGAATCCGCCAGCGACATTCGCCGAATCAATGAGGATCGCCGCGCCGTTTCGGTCGGCATCGATGATGTGGCGGTTGTCGAAGCGCAAACCGTTCGTCGCGATCTGCCCCGCGCCGCGAATCGCGTTGTTGACGTTCACGAACGTGCCGCTGCCGGTGATCACCGGCACGCCGGCGGCGGTCTGGTTGAGCACGATCGCTCCTCCGCCGGTTGCAGTGAGCGTCGCACTCGCCGAGACACTCAGCGCGGTCGTGTTTGCCGCGGCATTCATGCTCAAAGTACCTGCATTCGCGAGGCTCGCCACACCGGCGATGCCGTTCATCGTCAGCGTGAAGCTGTTGGCGATATTCAACTGATCGCTCGCGCTGATGCTGAGGTTCGCCAAGCCAACGCCGAGGTTCATCGTGACGACGGAGTTTTGCGCCGCGCCGTTGTCGATCAGGACGTCAAAGTTCCCGTTGGGCATGACGCCGCCCGTCCAATTGCCCGGCGTGTTCCAGTTGCCGGCGGTCGGGCCAGTCCATGTAACGACTGTCTGCCCCAGCACTTGCGACGTGAGCGAACCCGCCGCCAGCGCGGCGGCCAAGCCGAGCGCCAGCTTTCCCGTATTGATGTGACGACGCGCCATGTGAATCTCCCTTGTGCCAATTGAGCGATGCGTGGCTTTTACGTCGTTTTCCGGGTGCCCCTCAATACGCCGGTTGGCGTAGATCGGGCGGAATCTGCATGTTGCCACGGGATAATTTGCTTGACCCGCGCGGGGTCAGAGGCCACAATGAAAGCGGTTACAAGGCTGAATTTCTGCAATTATGAGCGATGTGATCATTCCATCTCGGGCGCGCAAGACACAACCCACGTTGTATGATGTGTCGCGTCTCTCCGGCGTCTCATCCGCCACCGTCTCCCGCGTCTTCAACGATACCGCCCGCGTTAGTGACGATGTCAAAAAGCGCGTTCTCGACGCAGCCAAGCAGCTTGCCTACGAGCCCAGCCACGCCGCACGAGCGCTGGCGGGGCGGAAAACGCTGACCCTTGGCGCGATCTTCCCGGAAATCGCCAGCGGCTTCTACGCGGATGTCCTGGCAGGCATCGACGAAGTGGCCGCCGAGCGCGGGTTTGATGTGCTGGCCTCATTCGTCGGTAAGCGACGCAATCGCGCCGATCTCGTCAAGCGACTTCTTCGACAGGGCCGTGTCGATGCGTTGCTGCTTCTGAATCTGGATGACAGCGCCGATCTGGCGCCGGGTTCGATCGATCAGCTTCCGATCGTCCTGATCGATCGCGAGATCAGCGGCTCGACGCTGCCGGTTATCGGCATGGACAACGTCGGCGGCGCCGAGGCGATGATCGAACATCTGTTCGAACAAGGCCATCGCCGCATCGCGATGCTCACCGGCCCGAAGGGCAACTACGACTCCGAGCAGCGCATGCTCGGCTGTCGCAACGCTTTCGCGCGGCTCGGATTGTCGATGGACGAGCGACTCATGTGGGAAGGCGCCTATACAATCGCCAGCGGCGTGCGCGCGGCGCGCGACTTTCTGGAATCGAAAATGCCGCTGCCGGATGCCATCTTCTGTTTCAACGACGCGATGGCGATCGGCATGCTCGGCGAGCTTCAACGCTCGGGAATCATTGTTCCGCGCGACGTTGCGTTGGCAGGGTACGACAACGTCGAAGCGGCAGCGCATCTCTCGCTCACGAGCGTGGCGGGACCGATGCGGTTAATGGGTCAGGTGGCCGCTCGTCGCGCGATCGATCTGATCACGCAGGACGAACGACCGGCGGGCGATCGTCTGCAAGTCAGACTGGTCGTCCGTGAATCGTCGGCGGGCAAAGATCGCTCGCCGAAGTAAGCCAGCGGATCGATTTGTACGACTACCCTCACGCGGAGGAAACGATGTTGCAAAGAAGAACTAAACGCGAAGCAATCGCGACCGGGTTTACTCTGGTCGAGTTGCTTGTGGTGATCGGCATCATCGCCGTCCTCGTCGGCATCCTGCTACCGGCGCTGAGCCGCGCCCGCGAGCGCGGCAACCAGGTGAAGTGCATGGCGAACCTGAAGCAAATCGGGTTGGCGATGCAGATTTACACGAATGACAACAAGGGGATGATGCCGTACGGGATAGCGGTCAAAGACAAGACATACTACGACGGCAATTCCACCGGTTATCTATATCAGGGCGAAACCGCCGACTGGACGACGCTCCTTGCGAACGTGATGAATCGCCGGGGCACTTCGTATGCGGATCAGCCCGCTTCAGGTTCGAACAATCTTGGCGCCCGCGCGGTGTTCACTTGTCCGACGGTCGGCATCGAAATCGTGACACCGTCGATCGTAACCCATTACTCAGCACACCCCCGGGTGATCCCCGACTTGGAGACGAAGGATAGTTACAAGAGCCTTGTCACGGGAAATCCGAATTTCGGTCTGAAGACATACAAGGCTGGCCGCATCAAGCGACCTACGGAAATCGCGGTCATCTTCGACGCATCGATCACAAATCCGAACAACACCGCAGGGCAGTGGATCGCGTTCGCCGTGGCGTATCAGTTGGACAAGAATCGCCTCTTCGGGCGGCGACCATTTCTGGTGGATGACTGGAGCCGGGCACTACCCGCGGACCAGCCAATCGCCGGTGGCGCGCCAGTGGATTTGACTCCCAGTTCCAACAATCTGAAGGACATCAACACCGACGGCGACAACAACAAAGGCAACGTCCGCTTCCGTCATTCCGGCGAATCGCAGATGAACGCGCTGATGCTCGATGGCCACGTCGAGGCGTTCAAGTACAACAAGCAAACACAGACGACCGACTTGCTTCGCAAGAACATCTTCGTGACCTCGAACAACTGATCCGCCCGATGCGAATCGATTTGTACAAACTCCGGAATTTCCTCGCCGCCCTGGTTGTCGGAGCGGCGATGATGATTGGTGCGCCTGCGCGACTCGCCGTCGCGCAGGAGCGCCACTCCTCTCAAGCGTTTGCGCAGTCGGAAGCCCAGAAGCTCGCGCTGCACAATCGCACGTACGAAGATCCATCTTCCGTTCCCGGCAAGACCGTCTTCTCGGCCGAGGATGAAAAGTTCCTCGACGATCTTCAGCGCCGCGGCATTCAGTTTTTCATGGACGAGCAGCATCCGGAGACCGGCCTGATGCCGGATCGCGCCCGCGCGAAGGGCGGGGCATCGAACAACGTCGCGAGTATCGCATCGGTGGGGTTCGGGCTCACGTTGATGTGCATCGGCGTAGAGCGCGGCTGGGTGAAGAAGGACGACGCCTACGAACGATCGATGCGCGTCCTGAAGTTCCTCCGCGACAAGTGCAAAAGCGAGCACGGCCACTTCTATCACTTCCTGGACATGAAAACCGGCGAGCGCGTGTGGAACTGCGAAGTGTCGAACATCGACACCGCGATCCTCATGGCGGGCGTGCTGACGGTTCGACAGTATTTTCCGAACACCGAGCTTTCGAAGATCGCAAACGAACTCTACGAGCGCGTCGAATGGCCGTGGTTGAAGCAGGGCGATGACGTGCTGTGCATGGGCTGGAAGCCGGAATCCGCCAACGAGCTGACGATCGTCGGCAAGGAAGCGGTCAACGGAAAGGTAGAGCTTCGCGCCAAGCAGGAAGGACAATTCCTCGAAGCGCGCTGGGGCGGCTACAGCGAAGGGCCGGTCCTGATCGTCCTTCTGGGCATGGGATCCAAGACGCATCCGCTGCCGCCCGCTGCGTGGGACGCGTGGAAGCGCGAAAAGGTGATCACGTATCAGGGCCTGACGTTCATTTCGTGCCCGCCGCTGTTCACGCATCAGTATCCGCAGTGCTGGTTTGATCTGCGCGGCATGCGCGATGACTACGCGAACTACTTCCGTAACGGCCAGCTCGCGACCATCGCGATGCGGCAATGGACGATCGACGAACTTAGCAAACAGTACAAATCCTACAGCGCGAATATCTGGGGTCTGACCGCATCGGACTACAAGGACGGTTACACCGCCTGGGGTGGCCCGCCCGCGCAGGGACCGATCGACGGCACCGTGGTGCCCGCGGCGGCAGCGGGTAGCCTCGCGTTCACGCCCCGAATCTGCATCGACGCACTCAAGGCTATGCGCGAAAAGTACGGTGAAAAAGGTTACGTCAAATACGGCTTCGTCGACGCCTTCAACCCGGGCACGGGCTGGTACAACGCCGACGTCATCGGCATCGATGTCGGGCCGAGCGTGCTGATGGCGGAGAACGCGCGAAGCGCGTTCGTGTGGAAGCTCTTCATGTCCGCCCCCGAAGCCAAAGCCGCCCTGAAAGCCGCGGCCTTCAGGCCGCTGGGCACCGAAAACGAACAAGAAAACTCTCCGGTCAACTCGGTGTTCACCGGTGCAAAAGAAAAGTAACAGCGTAAGCGGAGGAGGAGGTGAGTTCGACAGAAACAGATCGATTGTAACGGGGGCTTGGCGAGCTGGAGGCTATCCGGTCTTGCCAATGTGAACAGTGTATGGTGTGCCCGCTTCGGCGGGAGGTTTTACACGAGGGAAAATGCCATGATCAAGTCTCACTCCAAGGTCGCAGCTTTATTTGCGATCGGGCTGTTGCCGGCGTCGGCGATGGCGGTCATTTCAGACGTTAACGGTGTTCGAATTCAGTTGCGTCGTTTTAACGATTACAGCGCGTCGACGCTGGTGGCCACCCCGGTGCCGCCGCCGCCGGGGCCGGGCGCACCCGTCACGTATGGCGTTGCCGGATTGCCGCCGACCATCTCGTTCAACGAAGGTCCGTTCGGTGCTGGCGGATTCGCGAACCAGCATGTCGCGCGCCTGTCTGCTGACAGCGGGGCGACGAACTATGGTCTTGCGGCGGGTCCGAATCCCGGACAGTCAACGGACCGGTTCGACATCACTTTCGACGTCACCATGAGCATCGGCTCAGTTGCGCCTCGCAAAGAGGCCGGTTTCCGTTTCGACGGGCCCGGCGGTGAGTCCTTCTTCTTCGTCACGTCCGACGGAGAGGTCGCGGCTTTCGGCGGCCCGCTGCCGTTCTTCAGCTTCGGCGGCGCCGGCACCTACGTGCCCGGCAACCGCGCTTCACTGCGGATGGTCTACTCTCCGGATAATGACGCCATCGCGGGCACGGATGGCGACGCCTCCACGATCACGTACTTCTACGATAACGACGTGACCGGCGGCGCGGGCCCCATCAGCAGCGGGGCGATTCAAATGTCCAACACCGAGAACGGCTTCATCACCGGTTCGGAAGTCGGCCTGTACGCCCAGTATCAGCCGAACGATAACAACCCGAACGATTTCGCCAACGTGTCGTTTCAGAACCTGACGGTCGCGGTTCCTGAGCCCGCGAGCCTTGGCCTGATTTCCATTGCGGGTCTCGCGTTGCTCGCGCGACGCCGAAAGTAGGCCGAGTTCTTTGCTTAGTCGTGAATTGAGGAGCGCCTGGAGCCATTCCAGGCGCTCCTTCCTTTCTGGCCTCAGCTACATTCCTCACATGCAAAAAACCCTCGTCCTCTCGATCGTCGTTGCATTCCTGACCGCGGTCCCCGACGCGCTGGGCGCAGATCAGGCGGCGAAATCTTTGCTCGATGACATCTCGAAGTGGAAAAAGATCGCATCGGACGGCGTGGACATCCGCACAAACATGGAAGGCCCGGCGCTCCGGATGGATTTCGATTTCTCGAAAGGCGCCGGCTTCGGCGGCGTGACGATCGATCTGCCGATCGATCTGCCGGAAAACTACGAGATCGCCTTCAACGTCCGCGGCGAAGGCCCGGCCAATAACCTCGAGCTGAAGCTGGTCGATGAATCAAAACTGAACGTCTGGTGGGTCAACCGCCGCGCGTTCGAATTGCCGACAACCTCGACGCGATTGAGCAATCGCAAGCGGCATTTCCAATTCGCCTGGGGACCGGCCGGTGGGGATAAGCCGCTGGCGCGCCTGGGCAGCATCGAGCTGATCATCGCGGCAAATGAAGGCGGCAAAGGTACGGTGTGGATCGAAGATGTCCGATTGACACCGCTGGCGCCGGAGCAGCCGTACACCGGCACGCCGACGTTCTCCGCGTCGAGCAACTGGACCGGCGCGTTTCCGTGGATCGCCGCACCGAACGACCAATCACCGACGTTCACGATCGACTTCGGCCAGCCGCGCGACATCGGTGGGTTGATCATCACACGACCGAGGGAAAGCGCATCTAGCGATTTCAATGTCGAATCGTCCGACGACGGCGTGACCTGGACAACGATCCATCGCGTGCTAGGCGCTGGTTTCCTGCCGAGCGAGATCGCGTTGCCTGATCTGCAAACGCGCCGCCTGCGGCTCGCCTTTTCGCGGAACGCCGCTGTCACTGATCTGAAGTTTCTCGAAACTTCCGACACGGCGTCGCCGAACGCGCTGTGGAAGCTACGCGCCGCCCGCGCTGCGCGCGGACTCTATCCGCGCACGCTCCTCGGCGAGCAATCCTTCTGGACGATCATCGGCCAGGTGGACGACGAGCACGAAGCGCTGATCAACGAGGAAGGTCAGATCGAAGTCGATCGCAAGTCCTTCTCAATTGAGCCGTTCATCCTGCGCGACGGCAAACTGCTGACGTGGGCAGATGCTGTATCGCACGAGCAGTCGCTGCGGGATGGTTGGATGCCGATCCCGACGGTCGTGCGGAAGCACGACGCACTGGAACTATCGATCACCGCGGTCGCGACGA
>JACMJD010000522.1 GCA_014380825.1 Phycisphaerae bacterium
CGCCTATCGCCCGTTCTACGCCGCCGGCGCGATGGCCATCGGCACGCTGGCGATCGTCGGTGTGATCTATGGATTTTGGATGCCGAACGTCACAACGCTGCACACATCGCAGCGCGTCGCCACCGCCCTTCGCGCTGATGGCGCAACGCATCCGGGCCAGGTCATTATGATTGACTACAAAGAGCCGAGCCTCGCGTTCTACCAGGGCGGCACGATTCGTGAGGAATCGGTCAATGCTTATCTATCTGAAACCAACCCGCTCCTCTGGCCGCGCTGGATCGTGATGACTCGCCGGATCTGGGACCAACAACCCGCCGAGGTTCGTGCCCGCTTGGCGATCGTCGATTCGATTCCCGGCTGGTGGTACGCGAATAAAGGCCAAATGGTGGAAGTGCTCGTCGTGCGCAAGCGTTAGCTCCACCACCGACGCCCGGAAAGCGCTTGAACTTTGCACGCCCCGCCCGATGATGGAATACACGATGGCAATGGATTGCCTCATCTCAAACTTGCTCGCGCAGCTCCCCGGCGCATCCAACCGCATGGATACTGGAACTTGGATTGCGCTGATCATCGCTGTCGGCGCAACCGCGTATATCTATTACCGCGCTCGCCGCGGCACAAAAAAAGATCCGCTCGAAAACCGCCCGATGTCCTCGAGCATGGCCCAGCATCGCGCCGTTGAGCGGCAGATGAGCAATCTGCTGGTGGAGTTGTCGGAGATGGCCCGTACTGTCAGCGCCAGCCTGGACACGCGGGCTGCCAAGCTTGAGGCGCTGATGGACCAGGCGGACCAGCGCATCGAAGCCTTGCGGGCGTTGAACTCGTCGGATCCCGCGCCGCGATCTTTACCATCAAAACAAATCGTGAGTGTTCGGGATGACGAACTGAACGTACACATTCCACCGCCACGGGCGGACGATCGGCATGTCGAGGTGTACGCGCTATCCGATCAGGGTCGAACCGTTCCACAGATTGCGGCCGAGTTGGGACGACCCAGCGGCGAGATCGAGTTGATCCTGGCACTGCGTCCGCGCGAGACGACGGTGGTCACAACGGGCGCGACATGATTGATGGCGCTCGCGTTGCCGCCGGTCATCGACGCGGTTAGAACAAATCGCTTGGATATCTTCCTGAAAATTCTGGCGACGCTTGGCCTCGTGCTTGCGAACGCCTACTTCGTGGCGGCCGAGTTTGCCGCGGTCGGGGCACGCGCCTCTCGATTGGAGGCGCTGGCGGGCAAGAGCCTGCTGGCGCGCTTATCGGTCGACATCAAGAAGCGGCTCGATCTTTACCTCTCAACCTGCCAGCTCGGAATCACGATCGCATCGCTCGGCCTGGGCGCCGTGACCGAACCGGCCGTCGCAGCACTGGTCGATCCGATCCTGTATTACTTTGGCGTGCCCGATCCGGGGCCTGGCAAGCATACCGCGTACGCGATCGCGATCGCACTGTCGATCAGCACGGCGCTGCACGTCGTAGTCGGTGAGGTGGCCCCCAAAAACCTCGCGATCTTTTATCCCGACAAGATGCTCCCGATCGTCGCGCTGCCGTTGGTTATCTTTACCTACATTCTTTATCCGGTCATCTGGGCATTAAACACCGCAAGCAACGGGCTGCTTCGATTATGCGGACTTGACCTCAAGGGCGACGCACACGGCGGAATGCCGCATAGCGAAGACGAGCTGCGCGCACTCCTCGCGCAAGCCGTTGCCGCGGGAACGATTGGCAAAGGTCACGAGCGAATCCTCACCAGCGCGATCGAGTTTGGTGATCTGAAGGTTCGCCAGATCATGACGCCGCGCACCAAGATCCAATACCTGCTGCTCGACGCCCCCGTGAACGAAGTCTTGAAAACCGTGCAGAAGGCGGCATACACGCGCTTCCCGCTATGCGACAAAGACATCGATCACGTCGGCGGCCTCGTACACATGAAGGATCTGTTCTCGTCGCTTCAGCTCGTCACGGGTCGCCTGCGATTCAGCGATGAGAAAGCGCCCGGCGGCGAAGTGATCGCGATTGCCGACGGCTTGCCCGGCTCGGCCGTGCATGTGATCGGCTCTGGCGATATCGATCTGCGCAAGATCAAGCGGCCGATCATCTTCGTGCCCGAGCTCACACCGGTGCCGAAGTTGCTGCGGCAATTTCAAACCAGCCAGACGCACATGGCGATCGTCGTCGACGAATACGGCGCGACG
>JACMJD010000042.1 GCA_014380825.1 Phycisphaerae bacterium
CCGCAACCGTCGAGCGAGCCGCCGATGTTGTTCGAGATCGCCTGGGAAGTGTGCTGGCAACTGGGCGGCATCTACACCGTGCTGCGCACGAAAGCGCCGGCGATGCTCGATCGCTGGAGCAATCGATATTGTCTCATCGGCCCGTACAACCCGCGCACGGCGGCGGTCGAATTTGAAGAGCAACCGACCGACGGAATCATCCGCCTGGCGCTGGATCGATTGCGCGATCAGGGAATTCCGTGTCACTACGGTCGCTGGCTGATCCCGGGCCGGCCGCGCGTGATTTTGCTCGATCATCGCGCGCGATTTAGCCGGATGGCGGAAGACAAGTATTTTCTGTGGACGGATCACGGCATCAGCACGCTCACCAACGACGGCGAGGTGAATGAAGTCGTGGCGTTCGGTTTCACGGTCACCGAATTCTTCCGCGAGCTCACGCAGATTGCGCCCGGCGCGACGGTGCTCGCGCATTTCCACGAATGGATGGGCGGCGTCGCGGTGCCGCGCATCGCGCACCTGCGGCTGCCGATCACCACCGTCTTCACCACGCACGCGACGCTGCTGGGCCGATACCTCGCCGGCGACAGTCCGAACTTTTATCGCGATTTGCAGTTCATTAACTCGGATGCCGAGGCCGCGAAGTATCAGATCCTGCCGCGACATCAGATCGAAAAAGCCGCAGCCCATGCGTCGACGGTCTTCACCACCGTCAGCGAAGTGACGGCCGTCGAATCGGAACACATTCTCGGTCGCAAGCCGGATGTGATTTTGCCCAACGGGTTGAACATCCGTCGCTTCGCGGCGCTGCACGAATTCCAGAACCTGCATCTTCAATACAAAGAGCGGATTCACGAATTCGTGATGGGTCATTTCTTCCCGAGCTATACATTCGACCTGGATCGCACGCTCTACCTCTTCACCAGCGGGCGCTACGAATACAAGAACAAGGGCCTGGACCTATTTATCGAATCGATGTGGCGATTGAACGAGCAGCTCAAGGCGCTGCCCGACCCGCCGACGATCGTCGCGTTCATCGTCACGCGCGCGGCGGTGAAGAACATCAACGTCGGCGTGTTGCAATCGCAAATGCAACTGGCGGACCTGCGAAACCTGTGCGAAGAAGTTCAAGGCGAGATGGGCCAGAA
This sequence comes from Phycisphaerae bacterium, assembly GCA_014380825.1. The sequence goes on from JACMJD010000042.1 coordinate 1,146, forward strand.
GCTGTTCATGGCCATCGCGGCGCAGCGGCTGCCGACGTTTAACGAATTGATCAACGATGAATCGTGGGTGCGATTGAAGCGCGCCATTCACGCGCAGTTGCGACCTTATCAGCCGCCCATCGTCACGCATGATCTGATCGATGATCAGAGTGATCCGGTGCTGAAGCACCTGCGGTATCGGAATTTGTTCAACTCGGCGGACGACCCGGTGAAGATCATTTTCCATCCGGAATTCGTCACGGCCACCAGCCCGTTGATCGGCCTGGACTACGAACAATTCGTGCGCGGCTGTCACCTCGGCGTTTTCCCCAGTTACTACGAACCATGGGGCTACACGCCGATGGAATCGGCCGCGCTGGGGTTGCCGGCGGTGACGACGGATCTGTCCGGCTTTGGCGCGTACATTCAGCGGCACGTGCAGAATTTCGAAGAGCAGGGAATCGTCGTGTTGCCGCGCCGAAACGTCGAGTTCGAAACGTCGGCCGAGCAGCTCACGGCGCAGCTTTACTCATTCGCGCAGATGTCGCGACGACAGCGCATCGAAGTGCGGAACAAAGTCGAACGACTGAGCGAACAGTTCGACTGGTCGAAGCTGGCCAAGCATTATCACGACGCGCATGATTTAGCGATCGAACGCACTGGTGGGAAACGTCCCGGTCGAATGGAAATCAGAATGGTGTAGCGCGCGAGCGCGTCGGTGCGACACAGCGTGTCCAAGATCTGTCGTAGCCACGAACGCAAGTTCGTGGACCGTCCGCGACTCAGTCCACGAACACGAGAACGACGCAGCGAGCGGTTACCGCTTTCGGTAGTAATTTCCCGCAATTAACTTCGACTTCGCATCGGCGTATTCGTGGTCGCTGATCGCGCCGGTATCACGCGCGACTTTCAAATCCTGCAATTGCCGCCCCAGCGTTGGGTGCGTGTAGTGATCGGTTCCACCGACCGCGATGCAGCCGGCCGTGATCGCGCCGAGGGCGCAGGCGGAGAGGATGGCCAACCGAGAGAAGAATCGTTTCGACATGTGCGGAGTCTCCAACTTCCCACGAGTTATCGGATGTGTGATCTGACAAACCCTGTCCCTGTCATTTCGACAAGGACGCGTTCGATCGGTTAGTTGGATTATTTCTGTTTTGCTCCTCGGCTCGTACTCGGGGAGAGGTTGGGTGAGGGGTCTGCGCATACTCGCGCGCATGCCGCCCGACGCGGAGTACCGCTTTGGGCGGCCGTGATCCGGGGATCAAGTTTTTTCTGCCACCCATCCGTACGTGACATACTGATGCTCGAACGACCCGTCCGGCCAGATGTCGATCACGCCGTAGCCTTCGGGAAAATTCTGGTGCGGGCCCTTCCACCAGTTGCCGCTGACGGCCCCGTCGCAGATGAACGTCTTGCCGCGATATTCGCACTTGTCCACCAGATGCAGGTGGCCGCTGAGCAGCAGGCGAACGTTGTACGGTTCGAGCAGCGCCATGATCGCGCTCATGTCGCGATGCACGTACGAATCTGGCACGTCGAAAAACTTGTTCTCCTCGCGCAGTCGCTTGCCGTCGAAGAACGCGGCGACGCTCATGATCGGCAAGTGCGAAGTGATGCAGATGGGCCGCTTCGTGCCGACGCGCAAGAGTTCTTCGGTGAGCCATTTGAACTGCTCGTCACCGAGCCAGCCGTAATAGGCATTGTTGCGGCGCGTGATGCTGTCGAGGTTGATGAATCGCCAGTCGTCCGCACCCGCTGGACCGTCGAAGCCATAAGCTCCGGTCTTGATCGCCAGGCGATCGTACGCCATCTCTTTGCCGAAGCCGGGCATGTTTTCGGTGAACAGTTCCTTCGCGCCCCAGCCGGCCACGTCGTGGTTGCCGATCGTCGGATAGACGGTGAGCTGGTTGTTCTCCTTCAGCACGCGCTGATACAGATCCCACTGCACCGCGCAGCGATCGGGCGCTTTCTCGGTCGTGTCCATCACGTGGTCGCCGCCGGTGATGATGAACTGCGGCATGGGATCGAGTTTCTTGAGCGATTGCAGCGCCGCCGCGAAACCTTCACCCGCGCGTAGCTCAGGCTGCACGTGCGTGTCGGTCAGATGCGCGAAGCGCACGCCGCCGCCGCGAAGAAGTTTGGCCGCGCTCGATGCGTGGCTCCATTCGACCGCCATCGACGGTAGCGACGAACCGAGAATCGCACCGACGCCCAGTCCAACGGCGCCTTTGATCGCATCCCGCCGTGAAATCCCGCTCGACATGTCGCCCATCCTTTCGTTCCTATCGCCGAACTGATCGCAGACACTATAACGTACCGGCCATGCCCATCGTCTCCCCGAATTCGATCGCCGGACAGATCTTCTGGCTGCTGATCCTGGCCATCCCGATCGCCACGATCGCGCGTACGGTGGTGTTCGAAGAAATCTTCCGCGAGCCGCGCGAATGGTGCCAGAACAAGAGCGAGTCCTGCCGCTCCTTCTTCCAACGGAAATTCTTCTACCTGTTCACGTGTGAATACTGCTTCAGCCATTATGTAACGATATTGTTTCTGATCATCACGCGATTCAAACTGCTGATCGACGACTGGCGGGGATATGTGCTTGCGTTTTTCGCACTGGTGCTGGTGGCGAATGTGTATCTGAACCTGTACAGCCGCCTGCGGGTGGATATTCAGCAGGCGAAGGTGGAGACAAAGAAGGCGGAGAAGGAAGTGAACGAGAAGTGACTTCATTTCATTGAGACCATCGCGCGAGCGGCATAAGATTGGATGCACGGACGCCGCTTCACACTCTTCGCGCACGGGACATGGATGTTGACCGCAAAACGCTGGAATATTTTCGACCCGCATGCCGCCGCGCAGGAGCTATCGCAGCGGCTGAAGACCTCCCCGCTGATCGCACAGATGCTGCTGAATCGCGGGATCGGCAATGACGATGCTTGTCGGGAATTCCTGCGTCCAAGCCTGAAACTTCTTTACGAGCCACACCTGATTCCGGGACTACGTGTCGCCGCGGAACGCATCGCCAAATCGGTCCGCGCGAAGGACAAGATCGTCGTCTACGGCGATTACGACGTCGACGGCATCACGGCCGTCGCGATCCTGTGGCACGCGATCACCGTGTTGGGCGGCGTGGTCGAATACTACATCCCGCATCGGCTGGAAGAGGGCTACGGACTGAACGCCGACGCGGTGAAGCAGATCTGCGACGACAGTGAAGGAAAAGGGGCGAAGCTGATCGTCACGGTCGACTGCGGCATCACCGCGATCGGCCCCGCGAAAATCGCGCGCGAAGCGGGCGTCGATCTGATCATCACCGATCACCACGACTGGCACGAATCAGCGACGCCGCTGACGAACGATGACGATCACAATCCGATCTTGCCAACGTGCTGCGCGATCGTTCACCCACGCCTGTCTTCGCCGCTTGCGGCGTCGCAAATCGAACCGTATCCAAATCCCCATCTCTGCGGCGCCGGTGTCGCGTTCAAGCTCGCCTGGGCAATCGGTCAAGCGATGAACGACGCCCCGCGCGTGAGCGGCGCGTTCCGTGCATTCCTGATGGAAGCGACAGCGCTAGCCGCTTTGGGAACGATCGCGGACGTCGTCCCGCTAGTTGGCGAGAACCGCGTGCTGGCGCATTTCGGGTTGAGCGCATTGAAATCGTCCCAGCTCACCGGCATCCGCGCGCTGATCAATTCTGCCGGACTCGACGGTCAAAAACTGGATAGCTATCATGTCGGCTTCCTCCTCGCGCCGCGCCTGAACGCCTGCGGCCGAATGGGTCACGCGAAGCTGGCGGTGGAGATGATGACCGACGCGAGCGAAGAACGCGCCACCGAGATCGCGGTCTTCCTGGAACAACAGAACAAGGAACGCCAATCGATCGAGCGACGGATCGTCGAAGAAGCGATCGCGCAAGTGCAAAAGCTCGGCATGGACCAACCGGAGAGCCGGGCGATCGTGCTGGCATCGCCCGATTGGCACGCGGGCGTGATCGGGATCGTCGCGTCGCGATTGGTGGACAAGTTTCATCGCCCGACGATCCTCGTCGCGCTCAACGGCGAGCACGGACAAGGCAGCGGGCGATCCATCACCGGATTTCACCTTGCCCGCGCGCTCGAAGCCTGCAACGAACATCTCGACGCCCATGGCGGCCACGAAATGGCCGCGGGGATCAAAGTTCGCGCCGAGAACTTCGAACATTTCCGCCGTGCGTTCCTCGCGCATGCGGCGCAGACGATCACACCCCAACAACTGCAACCCGAGCTGCGTCTCGATTGTCTCGCCGAGCTAAAACACATGACCGAGGCCCTCGTCACCGAGCTGAAGCGGCTCGGCCCGTTCGGTCACGGCAACCGCAAACCGATCCTGTGCTGTCGCAACATCGAGATCGCCGCCCCGCCACGTCGCGTCGGCAAGACGGGTGATCATCTCCAGCTATTCATCAAGCAGGGCACGACCCACATGAAGTGCATCGCCTTCGGCAAGGGAGAGCTGTTCGACGAGCTGCAACCGGGACGGATGATCGATCTTGCGGTCGAACCGCAGATCAACGAGTTCAACGGACGAGTGAGCGTAGAGCTCGACGTCAAAGATTTGCAGTTCACCTGAACCGCAAATCAACGTTTCGCGGTTCCGATTGCCGAGTCGCGGATACAATCGACTCGGTTCTTGGTCCATCGCATCATCAACCAACTCGCATGCGCCATCCATTTCGTAAACCGTCCGTGATCATCTCACTGATCCTCTTCGCGGCGTGCGTGGTGTTCTGGCATCGTGGGAATCGGCGGCGGGAAAGCATTTCGTACGCGTGGAACGCGTCAAATCGAACTGTTGAGCTGACCTCGATCGACGGCGACTTCTGGCTGCTGTACCAAGGTTCCGGTTCAGCGATGGTTTGGGTCGACGAGCATGGATGGAGCGGTCCGCCGGAGGAAGTCCGCGTGAGCGACGGACTCCGGATCATCACTTCGACGGTCGTCCGGGCAAGACTCTATTCGATGTCGAACCTGCCCCCGCCGCCAAACTACGTTTCGAAGGAATGGCGGGGATTTGCGGTTTCGTCGGACTTGCAACACGCGTTGTTGCGCGTCCCAATGTGGGCACCGATATGCGCTTCGCTGATCTTACCAATCCGCGCCGGCTGCCTTGCGCTTCGATCCCGCCATCGTTGGCTATACGGCTTCTGCCAACAGTGCGGGTATGACATTCAATACAGCAAAGACCGTTGTCCCGAATGCGGAACTGCGATTTCGCCCGCCGACGAGAATTCGCCGAAAATTGAATCGCCCGTAGCTTCGTAGTCGGGAAGATGACGTTTGGCGTTAAGCGGTTGGTTCCGTCGGTTCAGTTGAATCTGTCGGTGCCGTAGGATTTCCATCCGGCGCCGGCGTGGCGTCTGAAGCGGGCTTCTCTTCCTCGCCCTCTTCGCTTTCCACCTTCGCCATCGCGACCAGCTTGTCACCTTCATCCAGCTTGATCAGTCGCACGCCCGCGGCATTTCTGCCGGTCTCGCGGATTTCGGCGACTCTCGTGCGCATCAGGATTCCTTTTTCCGTGATGAGCATCATGTCGTCTTCATCGCACACCAGCTTCATGCCGACGACGTCGCCGTTGCGGTCGGTGGCGTCGATGTTGATCACGCCGCGCGTGCCGCGGCCCTTGATTGGATAATCTTCCAGCGGCGTGCGTTTGCCGTAGCCGTTGGCGCAACCGGTCAGGACTTTGCACTGCGCGTTCTCGCCGTCGGGCACGACGATCATGTCGACGACTTCGTCGCCTTCGCGTTTGAATCGCACACCCGTGACACCGCCGGCCGGGCGACCCATCGAGCGCACTTCGCCTTCTTCGAATCGAACCGCGAGGCCGGATTTCGTGCTGAGCATGATGTGATCTTTGCCGCTGGTGATGCAGACGGAGATGAGGTAATCGCCCTCTTCCATGCCGATCGCGATGATCCCGTTTTGCCGGATGTTCGAATACGCGCTAAGCAGCGTTTTCTTCACAGTGCCCTTGGCGGTGGCGAACATCAGGAACTGTTCGCCTGTCTGGAAATCTTTGATCGCTAAGACGTTCGCGACTTTTTCCTTGTCTTGGAAGCTCAGCAGGTTCGCGATCGATCGGCCCTGACTTGTGCGGCTCATTTCCGGCACGTCGTACACGCGACGCTCATACACGCGGCCCTGGTTCGTGAAGAACAGCAGGTAATCGTGCGTGTTGGCGACGAACAGGTGCTCGACGAAATCGCCTTCCTTGCTCTCAGTCCCGCGGATCCCGCGTCCGCCACGGCCTTGCGAGCGATACGTTCCGACCGGCAGGCGCTTGATGTACCCTTCGTGACTCACGGTCACGACGACATCCTCCTGCGCGATCAGCTTGTCCATGTTGTATTCGCTGACCTCGCCGGTGATCTGCGTGCGGCGGTCGTCGCCGTACTTGTCGCGCATCTCGATTGTGTCTTCGCGAATGATGTCATCGATCAGCGTCGGATCGCGCAGGATCGCTTCGTAGCCTTCGATCTCTTCGACCACCGCGCGGTAATCACTCACCAGCTTTTCGATTTCCAGCCCGACCAACTGAATGAGCTGCAATCGCCCGATCGCTTCGGCCTGTACTTGCGTGAGCTGGATTCCCTTCTCGGCGCGCTTCATCAGCACTTCGGGAATCTTCGGGGCGAACTGATGATCAGTCGCGATGCGGAACGCGCGCTGACGCAACTTAATGATCGCTTCATCGCGCGTCTTGCACGAACGGATCAGCTTTACCACTTCGTCGATATCGCACACCGCGAAGATCAGCCCTTCCAGCAAGTGGCCCTTCTGCTGTGCTTTTCGCAGCAGGAAGCGCGTGCGGCGGGTGATCACTTCCTTGCGGTGCTCGATGAAATGCTGCATCAATTCCTTGATGCCCATCGTGCGCGGCTGGCGATTGACCAGTGCGATGTTGATCATCGACACGGTGATCTGGCAACTCGTGAACTGATAGAGCTGCGTCATAATCACTTCAGGATCGGCGTCGCGCTTCAGATCGACGACGATGCGCACCTTGTGCTGACGCCCCGAGTGATCGTTCACATCGGAAATATCTTTGATGCGATCATCCTTCACGCAGGCGGCGATCTCTTCGACGATGTTCTTGCGGATCACGCCGTACGGAATTTCATTGATGATGATCTGCTGGCGATCCTTCTTCACATCTTCCACGTGCATTTTCGCCTGCAGCGTGACCTTGCCTCGACCTGTGGTGTAGCCGTCGAGGATTCCGTCTTTGCCGCGGATCGTCCCGCCGGTGGGAAAGTCTGGACCTTTCACGATCTCGAGCAACTCGTTGATCGTGACTTCCGGATGATCCAGCACCTTGACGATGCCGTCGCAGATTTCGCGCAGGTTGTGCGGCAGCAGATTGCACGCCATGCCCACTGCGATGCCGGTCGAACCGTTCGCCAGCAGGTTCGGGAATTTGCTTGGCAGAACTTTCGGCTCCATCAACCGTTCGTCGTAGTTCGGCTGATAGTCGACCGTGTCATATTCCAGATCGGCGAGCAGCTCATTCTCAACCGAGGTCGGCCGAGCTTCGGTGTATCGCATGGCGGCGGGTGGATCGCCGTCGGTCGAGCCGAAATTCCCCTGGCCGTCGATCAGCGGATAACGCAGGTTCCAATCCTGCGCGAGGCGGACCAGCGTCGGATAAACGATCGCCTCGCCGTGCGGGTGGTAGTCGCCGGAAGTATTGCCCGCGATCTTCGCGCACTTCAGATGCTTGGAACGTGGCCCGAGATTCAGATCGCGCATCGCGACGAGAATTCGCCGCTGCGAAGGCTTGAGCCCATCGCGGACATCGGGCAGCGCCCGGTCCATGATGGTGCTCATGGCGTACGTGAGATACGAATCCTGCAGCTCCTGCTCGATCTGCAATTCTTCGATTCGCTCAAAGGGGCGATCGATCGGAGCGGGCGTGGTTGGCGGAAGGTCTGACATGGTAATGCTTTTTCAGTTAACGAAACGTCCGTGTTTCGGCTTACAGTTCAACTCACAAAAATGAACGAAATTCAGCCCCGTTTCCGCACGAAAATAAGGGTCGCGGAAGACGAGAAATTATAGGTGAAACCGTTGCCAAAATCGAATGTTTAGCCGCGCTGGTTGAGGCCGGTTACAAAGCGCACGGGCGAGGCGCCCAAGCCACGATGTCCGCGGAGAAATCTGCCAAAATTCTCATCGCGTTCGCAGCTTGCGGCCTGCTGGCGCGGGTGGTGCTGGCCAGCGTCAGCACCGGCTCCTACGACGCCATTCTCTGGCGACAATTCGCATCGCAGATCTCGGAGCGCGGCCTGCTCGATTTATATCGATCGAACCCACACTTCAATCATCCGCCCATTCCCGGTTGGTGGGCCGCGAGTTCACTGGCGGTCTCGAACACCATCGGCCTGCGGTTCGAGTTGATCTTCAAGCTGCCGATGATAGCCAGCGATGCGGTCGTCTGCGTTCTGCTCTGGCGGATCTGGGCGAAGCGTCGGTCGACCGTTTTCGCGGCGGCGGTTGTCGCGGCGTATGCGTGGAACTTGGACGCGCTTTTGCTCAGCGCATATCACTGCGACACTGATTCGATATACGCCATGCTCGCGCTGCTGGCGGTTTACCTGGTGGAAGAGAAGCGCGCGCATCTGCTAGGCGGGCTCGCGCTCGGCGCGGCGATCAACGTCAAATTGATTCCCATCGTGCTGATCATCCCCATGCTCGGGGGATATCGCGATCCGCGTTCAGCCGCGAGATTTCTTGCGGGGTTAGCGATCGGCGCCGTCCCCTTTCTCGTCCCCATCATCAGCGCCGGCGGCGACTTCATCGCCCACGCGATGTCGTTCACATCAATGCCGGCGTATTGGGGCGTGAACCACTTCCTGCGCGAATTCGTGCGAATCCCGCGCTTCAGCGGCCTCGCCAGTCCGATCATGGAACGCTTTCACCTGATCGGACGATACATCGTCATCCTGGCGATCGCGCTGCTGACGTTGGTCATGCGTCGGCGCGCAACCGCCGGCGCACCGGTCGATCGTTACACCACCTGCGCCGCCAGCGCCGCGATCTTCCTGATCCTGGCGCCGGGGCTCGCCATGCAGCACGCGGTGTTGCCGATCCCGCTGCTGATGGCAGCGGCCCCGTGGTTCGGAACGCTGTATGGCACCATCGTGGGTATCGGCGCATTCTTCGCCTACTGGCTCGGCTGGAGCGGCACGATACCGCTGGAATCGACCATCGGCGTGACCGATGACGCGGCGCCGGCGGTTCAGTTCGGGCTGCTCGCCTGGGCGACGTTGATCGCGTTCGTGTGGAAGATTTTTCGGGGGCACGATGACGAACGCTAAGGCGGGAAGCGTCTGGAAGGTGGTCATCGCGGTGGCGGCGCTGGGTTTCGTCGCGCGCGAAATGCTCGCGTGGATTTCTTACGGCAGCGCGGACATCGGGATCATGCAGTACATCGCGCGGTCGATTCAAGCCGAAGGTTTGCTCGAGCTGTATCGCCGCGATGTGGGACACAATCACACGCCGCTGACCAGTCTTGCTTGTGTGGTGGTGCAGTGGATCAGCGTCATCACGCGGCTGCCGTTTCCGTTTGTGTTCAAGCAGCCGCTGATCATCTGCGATGCGATGGTATGCGTGCTGCTGTGGAAAATATGGTTGCATCGTACGTGCGACCGCATGCGCGCGGCGATCGTCGTGGCGGCTTACGCGTGGTGCCCGATCGCGATTCTGCTGGGTGCACATCACGGAAATGTTGATCCGATCTACGCGATGCTATGCCTGCTGGCGGCGTACGTGATCGATCGGCATCGCGCCTGGTTTCTGGGCGGCCTTGTTCTGGGCGCGGCGATCAACGTGAAGTTGATTCCCGTCCTGCTCGTGCCGGTGTTGGCGGCGCTGTGCCGCGATCGACGGGAGCTTCAGCGACTCATCGCGGCGCTGGCCATCATGTCGATTCCGTTCCTGGCGATGCTCGCGATCGAGCGATCAATCTTCGTGCGCAACGTGATCCAATATCAATCGTTCACTGATTATTGGGGCATCAACCTGTTCCTGAAGGAGGCGTCGCGTCAGCCACGCTTCAGTGCGGTGGCGCAGACGTTGATGTACGAATACTTCGATCGTGGACGATGGATTCTGCTTGGCGCGATCGGCCTGCTCGCAATCATGGCGCGACGGAAGAAGTTGAGCGCGATCGAAGCCAGCGCGTGTACGGCGGCGATCTTTCTAATTCTCACGCCCGGTTTCGGTTTGCAGTATCTCGCGTTCGCCGCGCCGCTGTTGTTCGCGGTGCGACTGGCGCCGGCCGTGAGATATGGAATTTCCGCCGGCCTGTTCGCGCTGTTCAACTACTGGCTCAACTGGCCCGGCGGATTCCCGATCGATTCCACCGGCATCGCGACACCGCCGAGAGCGCCGGGTGCGCAGTTTGGATTACTGGCGTGGGCGGTGCTCGTCACGTTCGTGACACTAGAGGTCAGAGGTCAGAGGTCAGAGGTCAGGAAATCCAATCCTTCTTCACCTGACCTCTGACCTCTGCCCTCTGACCTCTTCTTCCCTATACTCCCACCATGTCTCTCGACTTCTCCCCCTACCAGGCCGTGCTGCTGGATCTCGACGGCACGGTGTATCACGAGGATCAGCCGTTGCCCGGCGCGATCGAATTGATCAAGCGGCTGCAATCGGAGCAGCGGCCGTTCGCGTGTTTGAGCAATTCTTCGGCGTCGCCGCTGCGGATCATGGCGCGGCTGGAAATGATGGGCGTCGATATCGACCCGAACAACATCTACACAGCCGCTGCGGCGGCGTGTGATTACGTCGTGGAAACTTTTGGGATCGCTGACGGATCACCGACAACCAACGCGCTGGACTCCACCACTGAAATCGAGCCGGCGCCGCGCCGCAAACCGCGCGCGTACAACCTGGCGACTGAGTCGGTTGACGAGATGCTGACCGGTTTGGTCGATTGGGTGAACGCGTCCGGCGAGCCATGCGATTGCGTGATCGTCGGTCCGCCGGACACGGTCTACACGGATGCGCAACGCCAACGAACGGCGCTGCTGCTTGCACGGCAAGGCGCGAAGTTGATCGGGATCTGCGCCGATCGATTGTTCCCATCGCCGCGCGGGATTGAGTTCGGCGCCGGCGCGCACACGTGGATGCTCGCCTACGCCGCGGGCGTCGAGCCGACGTTTTGCGGGAAGCCGCAGAACCTGTTCTTTCACGAGCTGTGCAAACGCCTGAACGTCGACCCGGCCTGGTGTTTGCTGATCGGGGATAATCTGGAATCGGATGTCAGCGGCGCGAAAGCGGTCGGAATGCGCACCGTGTTGACACTCAGCGGCGTGTGCCGAAAGGAAGATCTGGCGAGCTGCCCGGAGAATCTTCAGCCGGATTTAGTGGTGGAAGACCTGCGCGAGCTCGTGTGATGACGTGGCGTGGGCGTCTCGCCCGCGCTCTCACGGCTCAAGCCGCACGCGCACGGGCGAGACGCCCATGCCACGAAACAAATGCGAACCATCGCGCACATTTCCGACGTTCACTTCGGCACGACGCAGCCGAGGATCGTTGATGCGCTCGTGCGCGAATTGAACGAGCGCAAGCCTTCACTGATCGTGCTCAGCGGCGATCTCACACAGCGGGCTCGGGCGTCGCAGTATCGGCAGGCTGCTGAATTTATCGCGCGATTGGAGTCGCCCAAGCTGATCGTGCCGGGGAATCATGATGTTCCGCTGTACGACTTCATCATGCGCTTCGCCGCACCGCTGGCGAATTACACGAAGCACATCACGAAAGACCTGCGGCCGGTGTGTCAGGACGACGAGATGATCGTCGCGGGGATCAACACGTCCAGGTCATTCAGCCTCACGCTCAACGGATTTTGGAAAGACGGGAAAATTTCCGAAGAGCAGTTGCTCGATCTGGAATTGCGATTCAAAGACGCCGGGCCGAACAAGCTGAAGGTCGTGGTCACGCATCATCCATTCATCCCGCCGCCTGGTGAGCGGCCGCACGGGATCGTTCACGGCGCCACACGTGCGCTGGCCGTGCTTGAGCGCGTGGGCGTCGACATCGTGTTGGCCGGCCATCTGCACATGGGTTACAGCGGCGACGTGCGCGCGCATCACGAGGCGACGAAGCGATCGATCCTCGCGATCCAGGCCGGCACCGCGACGAGCGATCGCCTGCGTGGCGGGGAACCGAACGCGTACAACTGGCTCGAGCTGGAATTGCATCATGCGAAGATCGAGGTGCGGGCGTGGAATGGTGCGACGTACAAGACGTCGACCGTAAAAAATTTCATACGCGAGAATGGGACGTGGGAAGAGAAGAAATCGCACATCTGACGGGCATGGGCGTCCCGCCCGTGCCACGAGTTCACCGAGCGCACTCAGCGAGAAAATCTCTCACGATCCGATCGTGACTCGGCACGCGCTCGTTCCCCTTCCACCGCCATTAGTTGCTGTGATATCCGCCAGGGATGACGAACAGTTTCTTCATCGCCGCCGGTGATTTGCTGCCCGCCCGGATCGCGCGTTGGTCGGCTTCGCGGAAAGTGTCGAATTGGCCGCAGAGGATCCAGATGCGCAGGTCGTTGCGCTGCGATAGATCCGTCGGCAGATCGACCGTGTTGAGCGTATCGCTCCACTCGCCACGCTCGGCCAGGTTCAGGTGAAGATGCTGCTGAAAGAACACTGCGCCGCGTCCAGCGCATTGCGCGCGAAACTCGACCAACGATTTGCCTCTGCTCGTGAGTCGCGCGAGCGCCGCGCCCTTCGTAAGTCCTCGGCAACGAGAATCGCCGAACCCGGTTCGATGGAAAGTGGGCTTGTTCGTAGTGAATTTGATATTCCACTAGGGGGGCGATCTGCGGTTCTCGTGTTGCCGCTGCCGACGGCGGAGATTGATGTTAATCGGATCAAGGGCTGGATTGACCTGATGAGTGACGTGCTCACGGAAGCGCCGGTTGGTCGCTATTAGCCGCAGGTCAGGCAAACAACAACTGATCGGTGGCGAAACTTCGCCGTCGTAGGAATCATCGCGTCAAGCGTGTGTCGCTGTTACCGATGCCGCGCAATGCCAGGCTCAACGCGTCGACGTTGCTCGCCAGTCGCTTGGCTTCGTTCACGTCGATGATCTGTTTTTGGAACAGATCGGTCAGGTGCTGGTCGAAGCTCTGGCTGCCGGATTCGCGGTTGCCGACGGTGCCTTTGAGCTTCTCGAATTCGCCGTCGAGGATGTACTTCCGAACGATCGGCGTCGCCATCATCAGCTCGATGACGGGGATTCGGCCTTTGCCTTCGCGCTTCTTGGCCAAGCGCTGGCAGACGACGGCGTTGAGATTGAGCGCGAGCTGCTGCTGCTGAAGTTCTTTCTGACTATTGTCGAATAATGACACGATTCGCTGAATCGTCGTCCACGCGTTGGTGGCGTGAATGGTTGTGAACACCAGGTGTCCGGTGTCGGCGGCCTTCAGCGCGGTCGTCAGGGAGAAGCTATCGCGAATTTCGCCGATGAGAATCGTGTCGGGGTCCTGTCGCATCATCGCGCGCAGCGCGTATTCATAGCTTTCGCTGTCGGTGCCAACCTCAACTTGACTGACCAG
>JACMJD010000523.1 GCA_014380825.1 Phycisphaerae bacterium
CCCAATGGCTCGAGGACTGCTTACCGGCGCTGTCAGCCCCGAACGGAAGTTCGGGGAGGGCGACCATCGTGCCAACAACAAGATGTTCAGCGTCGAGAATCGCCAGCGTGTGCTCGATGCGCTGGAATCGATTCGACCGATCGGCGAGAAGCACAAGGCGACGTTCGGGCAGCTCGCGATCGCTTGGACCTTCAGCGAGCCCGGCATCACCGCGGCGATCGTCGGCGCACGCCACGCGAAGCAAACGATCGACAATGCCGCGGCAATGCGGGTGAAGCTGAGCGATGAGGAGCGAAAACAAATCCGCGCCGCTTTCGACGAGCCCGCTGAAGCGATCGCGGGATGATCGCCAGTTCCCACCCGTCTCCGTGTAGCCGGCGAGCTTGCTCGCCGTTCTTCGCGCGGAACGGCGAACAAGCTCGCCGGCTGCACGAGTAACATGTGATTTATCGGACTTTGTAATGCCGGGCGCGAATTCGGTAGACTCTGCGCGTTGCGCGAGATTCCAACATCTTTGCCTTTCGGCATTTCCGTTGTCATCCCGGTGTACAACAGCCAGCAATCGTTGCCGAGATTGATCGAGCGACTCGCGCCGGTTTTGCGATCGATCGCAGGCGACGACGCGTTCGAAATCATCCTCGTCAACGATGGCAGCCGCGATGAAAGCTGGCGGGTCATTCGCGAACTGTCGGCGCGGCATCCGTTCATCACCGGCATCCACCTCACGCGAAATTATGGCCAGCACAATGCGCTGCTGTGCGGGATTCGCATGGCGCGTTTCGATCGGATCTGCACGCTGGATGACGATTTGCAAAATCCGCCTGAAGAATTGCCGCGATTGATCGAAGCGCTCAAAGACGACGTCGACGTCGTCTACGGCGTGCCGGAGAAGGAGCGTCACGGCTTGTTTCGCAATGTTGCTTCCGTCGTCACGAAGATCGTCCTGCAAAAGGCGATGGGCGCGACGATCGCGCGAAACATTTCCGCGTACCGACTGTTCCGCACGCGATTGCGTGCAGCCGCGACTGAATATCGCGGGCCGTACGTGTCCATTGATGTGCTGCTGACGTGGGCGACGAATCGCTTTGCGATGGTTCGCGTAAAGCACGACGAGCGATCCGTTGGCCGATCGAACTACACGCTGCGGAAGTTGATGTCTCATGCGCTGAACATGCTGACCGGTTTCAGTACCTGGCCGTTGCGGTTCGCGAGCCTGGTCGGCTTCGGCTTCACGCTCTTCGGCATCGGCGTGCTGATTTACGTGCTGGTGCGTTACATGGTTCAGGGAAGTCCGGTTCAAGGTTTTCCGTTTCTCGCCAGCGTGATTGCGCTGTTCAACGGCGCGCAACTGTTCGCGCTGGGAATCATCGGCGAATACATCGCCCGCCTGCATTTCCGCATGATGGAACGGCCGACGTACGTCGAGCTGGAACGAACGGAGCGTCGCGCGTGACGCCGGAATTCCTCCAGTGGGACAGCGACCATTTCGGCGTGCGCATTGCCCGAACCCATGCGCCGCGCAACACGCCCGACTGGCGCGCGGTGGACGATTGGGCGTTCAACAACCAGATCAATTGCCTGTACGTCTTCGCGACCAACAAAGATTCTGCAGCCATCAAACTGGCCGAGGAGCACGCCGCTCGCTGCATGGATGAACGCATCATTCTTGAAGCGATCGGGTCGAACGCATCCGCCGTGAGTGGATTGCGAATGGCTGAGCAAGCAGACCTTGCGGAGTTGGAAGCGATCGCCGCAAGCTCGTTCATCGATTCGCGGTTCTTTCGCGATCCGAATTTCCCTCGGGAGCGGTGCGAAGGATTGTTTCGCACCTGGATTCGCAAGAGCGTGCACGGATACGCGCGAGCGGTGCTCGTCGCCGGCGAGATCGGCGCGCCGACTGGATTCGTCACTTGTCGCGATGAGAAGATCGATCTGCTGGCCGTGGCCGGATCGTCGCGCGGCAGGGGGATCGGTGCGCTGCTGACGAACGGCGCGACGCACTGGTTCGCATCGCAGTGCGTGCGTCGGGTCAGCGTGCTGGCTCGGTCGAGCAATGACTCCGCCATCCGGTTGTACAAGCGATGCGGCTTCGTGCCGGCTTCGACCGAATTTGTGTTTCACAAGTGGTACACCCGGCCGTGATTCGTAATGCCCGATCAGGATGCCGAATACGCGTTGAGCTCCGGCGGCATCTACATGCCGCGGACGGCCGCTACGCATCGCGATGACGAATACGACCCGATCGGTTTTGACGTCCTGCTCGACATGCAGCGCCGGCATTTCTGGTACGTCGGCCGGCATCGGTTCTTGTTGCACGCCCTCCGCGCCCAGTTGCACGGGCGGCAGAAACTGTCCGGGCTCGATGCAGGCGGCGGGTGCGGCGGTTGGCTCGCGCATCTCGCGCAGCACGAGGCGGACACGTTTGCAGAGCTTGCACTCGCCGATTCGTCGCGTCGCGCGCTGGAGCTGGCCGGGCCGGTGCTGGGTGATCGCGTCAAGCGGTATCAGGTCGATCTGCTCGACACGCGCTGGCGAGATCGGTGGGACGTCATCTTTCTGCTCGACGTGATCGAACACATTCCAAATCACGACCAGGTCTTCGCCGAGCTGCGCCGTGCGCTCAAGCCTGGCGGGCTGCTGATCGTCACCGCGCCGGCGTTGCAATTCTTCTGGAGCTACAACGACGAGATGGTGCATCACGTGCGCCGCTATTCGCGAGGCGATCTCGCGCAGCTTGCACAGGCTGAAAACTTCGAAGTCCTTCGCACGCGCTACTTCATGTTCCTGCTGAGTCCGCTGCTGATGCTTAGCCGCTGGAAGCGCGTGGATGTAGCGAGTATGTCGCGGGAGCAAGTTGCGGCGACCTTGCGCAAGACGCACCGCGTGCCGATCGCGCCGGTCAACGCGCTGCTGGCAGGCGTATTTTCGCTCGAAACTCCGCTCGGGCGTTTCGTTCCATTCCCGTGGGGCACGTCGGTGCTGGGCGTGTTTCGCAAGCCCCTTCACGCAGCATTGGATTCGCACGCGCCGGCTCGATAACCTCACGTCGTGTCGCCGACCGCGCGCATCACGATCCCCTTCAACCGCTCGAGCCTGCTGGGCCGGGAGATGGAATACATCGCCAGCGCGATGAGCGTCGGACAGATCGCGGGCGATCAGCAGTTCACGCGGAAATGTCAGGCGCTGCTCGAGCAAACGCTGGGCGTGAGGAAAGCGTTGATCACGTCGAGCTGCACGCACGCGCTGGAGATGGCGGCGCTGCTGCTGGATATCAAACCCGGCGATGAAGTGATCGTGCCGGCGTTCACGTTCGTGTCGACAGTGAACGCGTTCGTGCTGCGGGGCGCGACGCCGGTATTCATCGATGTGCGATCGGACACGCTAAATCTCGATGAAAGGAAGCTGGAATCTCTGATTACCCCGCGAACGCGCGCGATTGTTCCGGTTCACTATGCGGGGGTCGGATGCGAGATGGAGGTAATCTGCGAAACCGCCAAGCGCCGAAGCATCGTGGTTGTTGAGGATAACGCGCATGGGCTTTTTGGACGGCATCGTGGGAAACCTCTTGGCACATTTGGAGCGCTCGCCACGCAGAGCTTCCACGAGACAAAAAACATCACCTGCGGCGAAGGCGGCGCGCTGCTGATCAACGATCCGCGATTCATCGAGCGGGCCGAAATCATCCGTGAAAAAGGGACGAATCGCAGCCGGTTCTTTCGCGGGCAGGTTGACAAATACACGTGGGTGGACATCGGCTCCAGCTATTTGATGAGCGATGTCCTTGCGGCGTTCCTGTTTGGTCAGATGGAACAGTGGGAGACGGTTCAATCGCGGCGAAAAGTGATCTGGGATCGATATGATTCTGAACTGCGCGATTGGACAGATCAGTATGATGTTCGCCGCCCGATCGTTCCGGCGCACTGCGAGCAGGCGTATCATATGTATTATCTGCTGATGCCCACGCTTGCCGCGCGAACGGCTCTCATCGATCATCTGAAATCGCACGGTATCCTGAGCGTCTTCCATTATCTGCCGCTGCACCTTTCCGACATGGGAAAGAGGCTCGGCGGACGAGCGGGCGACTGCCCGGTGACCGAAGACGTGAGCGATCGATTGCTGCGGTTGCCTTTTTACAACGGGCTGAGCGAAGCGGATCAGATGAGAGTTGTCGAAACGGTACGAAGTTTTGCGTGGGAGTAAGCAACGATGAAGGGCGTGATCCTCGCGGGTGGAACGGGCAGCCGGTTGTTTCCGGTGACGAAGGTTACCAACAAACACCTGCTGCCGGTCTACAACAAGCCGATGATTTACTACCCGATCGAATGCATGGTGAAGGCCGGCATCGAAGAGGTGCTGCTGGTCACCGGCGGGAATAACTCCGGTGATTTCATTCGCCTGCTGGGCAACGGGCGTGAGTTTGGTCTGAAGAATCTCAACTACACTTATCAGGATGGCGCCGGCGGAATCGCGCAGGCGCTGGGCTTGGCGGAACATTTCGCCGAGGGCGATTCGATATGCCTGATCCTCGGCGACAACATCGTGGAGTTCAGCATCCGCGATTGCTGCAAGCGGTTTCGACACCAGGGCCAGGGCGCGAAAATCTTGCTCAGCCAGGTGGAAAATCCAGCCGCGTACGGCGTCGCCGAAATGGACGGCGATCGGGTGATCAGCATCGTGGAGAAACCGAAAGAACCGAAGAGCAAGTGGGCGGTGATCGGAATTTATTTCTACGATGGTAAAGTGTTCGACATCGTTAAAACGCTCAAACCATCCGCGCGCAACGAGCTTGAAATTACGGATGTAAACAACGCCTACATCCAGCGTGGCGAAATGACCGCCGACAAGATTGGCGGATGGTGGGCAGACGCGGGCGAGAACATCGACTACTACCTGAAGGCCTGCAA
The DNA here is from genome assembly GCA_014380825.1 of Phycisphaerae bacterium. The sequence goes on from JACMJD010000523.1 coordinate 4,905, forward strand.
CAAGGTGTCGGAGAGCGGGGCGAATAAATGACGTCGCTTCAGCGATGTCATCCTGAGCGAAGCGAAGGATCTCGGGTTTTGAAATGATCATCGGCGTCAACCATGTTCAGGTGAACGTCGCGCACGCGGAGTTCGAGCGAGCCCGCGAGTTCTACATCGGCTTCATGGGCTTCACCGAGATCGCCCGGCCGAGCTCGTTCAAGAGCAAAGGCATCTGGATGCACGCGGGCAATTTCGAGATGCATATTGGCCTGGAAGACGGCGTGAACCGCAGCGCGACGCGGGCGCACGTGGCGTATGAAGTGAACGATGTCGAAATCTGGCGCAGAAAAGTCGCCGGCGCCGGGTATGAGATGGTCGGCCAGCCGCTGATTCCGGGTTACGACCGATTCCAGTTCCGCGATCCGTTTGGGAACAACATCGAGATCATCGCGCGAACAGAAAACGGATAAACCACCGAGACACCAAGAACACCAAGAATTCAAATACGAGATTCTTGTGTCTATCTCCTTGGTGCCCTTGGTGTCTTGGTGGTTAATTTCTTCATCTTGGTCCTCAACAATGCGAACAATCCTCGTCACTGGTGCTGCCGGCTTCATCGGTTCGAACTTCGTGCGGATGCTCATGTCGCGCGAGGACGCGAAAGACGTGAAGATCGTCGCGCTCGATAAGCTCACGTACGCCGGGAACATCGCGAACTTGAGCGATTTGTTTGCCGATTCGCGTTTGTCGTTTGTCAAGGTCGACGTGTGCGACGCCCCGGTACTGGCGAGCGTGTTCGACGAGTTCGACATCGGCGAGGTCGTGCACTTCGCGGCCGAGAGTCACGTCGATCGCAGCATCATGTCTTCGGGCCCGTTCGTGCAGACGAACGTCGTCGGCACGCAGGTGTTGCTGGACATCGCCCGTGCGAAGAAGGTCTCGAAGTATCTGCAGGTGAGCACGGACGAGGTCTACGGCTCGCTGCCGGAAGATCGGCCCGAGGTGAAGTTCACCGAAGACACGCCGCTGGCGCCGAACAGTCCGTACAGCGCGAGCAAGGCCGCGGGCGATCTGCTGGTTCGCTCGTATTTTCACACGCATCACATGCCCGTCCTCATCACGCGCTGCAGCAACAACTACGGCCCATACTGCTTTCCGGAAAAAGCGATTCCGCTGTTCGTCACCAATCTGCTCGAAGGCAAAAAGATCCCGTTGTATGGAGACGGCCTGAACGTGCGCGACTGGCTGTTCGTCGAAGACCACTGCGACGCGATCTGGACCGTGCTGAACAAAGGCAAGCCAGGCGACGTCTACAACATTGGCGGAAACAATGAGCTCAACAACCGCCAGCTCGTCCAGAAGATCCTCGATGCGATGGGCAAGAAGTGGGACGAGTCGGTCGAGCAAGTGAAGGACCGAGCGGGACATGATCGTCGCTACGCGATCGACGCCAGCAAAATGCACCGCGAGTTGGGCTGGTCACCAAAGCATAAGTTCGATGAAGCGATCTGCACGACGATCGAGTGGTACCGGTCGCACGAGAATTGGTGGCGCTCGATCAAGAGTGGGGAGTATCTGAAGTATTACGAACAGCAATACGTGTCGAGGTAGATCTAGATGCACCCCGCGCTGTTTCGCTCCATTGTTGTTCTTGGTGGGCACGGAATGCTCGGGCGCGCTTTCGAGCAATGCGCCCGACCACGTCGACTGCCAATGCGGCTCATCTCGCGCGCCGATTGCGACATCTCAACTGAACGCGACGTACGACTGATGTTCGACAGATATCTGCCAAGCCTTGTGATCAATTGCGCGGCCTTCACGAACGTCGATCAAAGTGAGTCGGATCCTGCGAAAGCCGACGCCACGAATGTCCTGGGGATTGGACACTTGGCACGTAGCGCACAGAAGCACGATGCTTTGCTGGTTCATTTCAGCACGGATTACGTTTTTGACGGCACTCATCGACGCGCGCAAAAACCTGACGACGAAACCGGGCCGCGTAGCGCGTACGGACGCTCGAAACTTGCCGGCGAGCGAGCAATGCAGGAAGGAACACTGAAGCATTGGCTGATCATCCGCACGTCCTGGCTCTATGGCCCCAAAGGTCCGAACTTCGTTCAGACGATGCTCAACGCCGCCCGTGCGGGGAAGCCGATCACCGTCGTCGATGATCAAATCGGTTCGCCAACTTTCACGCACGACCTGGCCGGGCTCACGCTCGATCTGATCGATCGCGGCGCGACCGGGATTTATCACGCGACCAACTCCGGCCAAACCACCTGGTTCGAATTCGCCAAGGCGATCTTCGAGGAATTCGAAATCCCGAACGTCGATTTGAAACCGATCAGCTCGGCAAAGTGGAGGGAACTCAAACCCGCAAGCGCGATTCGGCCCGCGTACAGCGTGCTGGATTGCCGCGAGACGGAAAAGCTGATTGGTCGGTCGATGCCGGATTGGCGCGAAGCGCTACATCGTTATCGGCGAGCGATCGAAGAAAGTGAACCGGATGGACGCAGATGAACGCAGATTGAGAAAGACTTTGAACGTAAAATCTGCGGTTCAAAAACTACTTCGGCGCCACCACCGGCGGCGCCGTGATCACAAACTTGCTCGCCGCCAGCGTGCAGATCTTTTCCGCGGCCTGCATGTGGAAGTCGTTCGCGAGCGCCGGCACGATGATGCAGATGGCCTTGCGGTTCCAGCCGGTCATGTCTTTGTAGTACGGCGGCTGGTTCATCGTCTTGCCGTCGAGCAATTCGATGGTGATCGTCTGCTCGGCCTCGGGGAGACGGAAGGAGTTTTCGGTTTCGGCGTCGGCATTCGGCGCGACGAGTTTCGCGCGGACCGCGTCGTCCAGCATGTCCGGCACGTAGACGGCGATCGTTCCTTCCGGCGTGGCGTGCAGCGCGAACACCTGCTTGCGATATTTGCCGTCCGCGATGAAGAACTGAATCGCATCGGTGCCGCTGAGCTTCAGGAAGCTCGGCGAGAGCGTCGCCAGCAGACACGCCAGCCGCTTCCAGCGATCGGCCAGCCCGGGGTAAGCGCTTTGTTCGCGCGTGGCGACCTGGCGCTCGAACGTCTTCTTATCCTTCGCGCTGAGCTTGGCGAGGAACGTGTCGAGGTCGATGGCCTGGGGCACAACGACGGCGGACTGCGTGGAAGTCGATCGGCTGGACTGCTTCATGATGAGGATTCTACCTTGGATGACGAATCAAATCTCGCTCGTGATCCCGAGCTTCCAATCAAGAGGCGCGGTGAAATCGTTGCACCGCTGTGGAACGACTGCGCGGCGCGAAGAAATTGCGTCCGAAACGATTGGCGCGAAAAGTTAAACAGAGAGAGCCGCCCCACACGTACAACCGTGGCTGCAAGCCAGAGGGGCGGCCCTCTCTGATTTTTTAGTAGAGCTTAGTAGCGACCGCGGCCACCACCGCCGCCACCGCCACCACCGTAGCCACCGCCACCGCCGCTACGACCGCCGCCGCGACCACCACCGCCGCCGCCGCCGCCACCGTAGCCACCACCACCGCCGCCACGACCGCCACCACCAC
>JACMJD010000524.1 GCA_014380825.1 Phycisphaerae bacterium
CATCGTTGGCCCGATCGCACCGTTGCAGGCGATCACGCGCGGCGCGATCGTTCGCGGCACTCCCAGTTCAGTGCTAACCAAGGCGATCCGTCAAACGCTGCTCGACGGGCTGAACGTCTACACGGCCCTGAAGAATTCGCTCAAGAGCAAGCTCGCCAACAACGACCTGGCCGGCTTCGACAGCGGCCTGCTTGGTTACATGACCGCGCGGACCAACGCGAACTTCTTCTTCGACATCGACGATGCCGCCGCGATCGGCAGCTACATCAACACGAACCTCGGCGACGGCGGCGCGCCGGCGCATGGCGATCAGCTCATCGCGCACCTGTTTCCCTCCAACAGCGATACGACGTCGTACTCCGCCAACGCCGGCAGCACGATCAACTGGACCAGCGGGGCCGCATCGAGCGATCCGGAATTTCTGCACACGCTGAACCGCCAGCGATATTGGATGGACCTGAGCCAGGCGTATCGCTTCACCGGCGACGCGAAGTACGCGAACGAGTTGATCACCCAGCTCGCCGATTGGTCCGCCGCTTATCCGACGATGGGATTGCCGGCGAGCTGGAGCGCGGTCGATCAGAAGTCGTGGCTGCTGGACATGGGCATCCGCACCGAGCAGTGGTCCTGGTCGTACTTCCAGTTGGTCGGCAGCGCCGCGTGGACGAAGGAAGCGAACACGCTGTTCCTCTACAAGATGCAGCAGCAGGTCGCGTACATGTCGACCGCCACTTCCTACGGCGCGGCCGACAATCGCACGCTGTTTCATGCGTCGGGCTGGCTCACCGCGACGACTCTGTTCCCGGAATTCACCGTCTCCGATTCAACCAAGGCGCGGACACTCGCGTTTGCTTGCCTGGATGGGCAGTACTACGACGACGGCTCACATCACGAGCAGTCGCCGGGTTATGCGAAGGATGGAATCGAAAATCTGCTCGAGCTGAAGCTGCTCGATTCACGCAACAGCGTGAGCTGGCCGACTGCGAACGATACAAAGCTCGAGCTGGCGATGAACGCGTATTACCAGTTCCTCTCGCCGAATGGAGATCGGCCTTCGCTGGGCGATACGTATCGCGGCAGCAGCGCGACGACTTATCTGAAAGCCAACCTGATCCTCGGCGTGACCACGTGGAACCCGGCCAAGGCGCGGCAGCGCGACGCGTGGCTGTTCGGCACCACCGTCGCCGCCGCTAACACGGGAAATCCGGTCAATCCCGCGCTGAGCGACCGTGGTCTGACGTATGCGATGCCCGACAGTGGCAACTACGTGATGCGCTCCGACGGCACGAGCGATCAGGCCAACCAGATTCTCTTCCACGCCGGCCCCAAAGGAGGAAATCACGGCCACTTCGATCTGCTGAACTTCGAGCTCTTTGGCGGCGGGCGACCGCTCATCAGCGATCCGGGCCTCGTGCGTTACGACAACTCAGCCGATCGTCTGTTTGCGATCTCAACGCCCGCGCACAACACGATCAGCGCGGACAATCTCAGCACCGGCGCCCTGAACGACATCCGCACCGGCGCACCCGGCGTGGTCGTGGACGATTGGGATGTTCAATCCGATCACGTTCAGGTGAGCGCGCATCACTTTGGTTACAACTATTTATCCGGCAAGCCGGTGGTCTCGCGCAGCATCTGGTACGACAAGGACGGCACGATGCTCGTGCTGGATATCGCCGAAGGTCTGCAATCGCACGCCTACGCCAGCTCGTTCCTCGTCCCCGGCGCGAACAAGCAGTTCGACCTGGCGGCCGGTTGGTTCAAGAGCACGAACCCGTCGGGCGGGAATGTGAAAATCCAATCGCTGCTGCGCAGCGGGCAGACCGCGGTTCGTCAGACGAAGTTCGTAAGCAACAATCCGCCGCCGAATGAGATTGATACGGCGCAGCGATTTCTTATTACGCAGACCGGCACGTTCGTCGTGTTCGCGACGCTGATCACCGCATACACCGGCACGACCGAGCCGAACACCACCGCATCGTTCATCACCGCCAACCCGACCGCCGGCACTGCGATTCAGATTCAACTGACAAAGAACGGCACGCCACAGACGATCACGTTCCAGCCGCCGGCGGTCACGCGTCTGCCCGCCGACGGGCGCAACGTCGGCAGCTACACCGACATCGCCTACGACAAGCTCGGCAACCTGCACATGGTGTTCTACGATCGCTTCGAAAAGACGCTGAAGTATTCAATGCGCAACACCGGTGGAGCCTGGTCGGCGGTCGAGACGATCGACAACGGCCCGCTCACCGGATTCAACCCATCGATCGCGGTCGACAGCAAGAACCACGTCGGTGTCGCGTATACGAACGGCTACGCCGGCGATCTGAATTACGCGTTCTTCGACGGCACGCAGTGGATCGTACAAATTGTCGATGGCAAAGGATCCACGGGACACTATCCGTCGCTCGCGTTCTCGCGAAAAGACGGCCCGGTCATTAGCTACTACAACAAAACCAACGGCGACCTGCGCCTGGCCACCAGCAGCGGCGCTGGCGGTTTCGCGATCACCACGATCGATGCCGGAACGGTGGGCACGAAAGACGTCGGACGATTCAGCCACCTCGTGCTCGATCCGGATCGAACGACAGCAACGAAGTGGGCGATCGCGTACGAAGATTCCTCCAGCGGCGACACGATGTACGCGATCGCGGGAAACCTCGGCGGCGGCACGTACAACGCGACGACCGGCTACACGCTGTTCAAAGCAGACCACAACATCGGCGGGTTCATCTCGCTGGCGTTTGATAGCCTGAACAGGCCTGGGATCAGCCATTACGATTACATCAACGGCGACCTGCGATTCGCCAAGAGCGTCGGCAGCACGCTGGCGGGCGGGATCAACTTCTCGGCGCAAACGGTGGCTTCCAACGGCACCGTCGGAACCTATACAACGCATTACTACGACAACGCCGGCAAGGCGACGATCCTTTACTTCGACAAATCGAAGAACCGCCTGGGCAAGGCGCGACTCCTCAGCGGCGTCTGGACTTTGAGCGCGCTTCAAACCGGCGGCCGAGAAAGCCACGTCAGTAAATTCGGCACGACGATCGCTTACACCAACGTGGATGATCTGGGCGTGCGGGTGTTCTTCGTGTAGATGCCTTACTCGCTCCCCCAGTACCTCTAACGGAGTACCGGGCGAGGAAGTAAATGCGTAAGATTCGCGCATGATCTTTCGCATCGACGTTTCACCGCTTGGAACCGATCGCACCGGCGAATCCGTCCGCCAGCAGATCGCCGAGCTTGGCTGCGCCGACGTGGGCTCGATTAACACCAGCCGTGTCTACCTGATCGACGTCGACGCTTCGCCATCCGAAGTCGAACGCGTCGCGTTCGACCTGCTGGCCGACCCGATCGTCGAACGCGCGGCGCTGATCTCCGAGCAAGTCGTCGACGGCACCGGATCGCGCATCGAAATCCACCTCAAGCCCGGC
>JACMJD010000525.1 GCA_014380825.1 Phycisphaerae bacterium
CTGAACCTGGCGGACCTGATCGACGCAAATCTGGAGAAACTCGCCAAGGCCGAGAGCATCGACACCGGCAAGCCGATCGCGCTGGCGCGACTGGCCGACATTCCGCGCGCGGCGGCCAACTTCCGATTTTTCGCGACGGCGATTTTGCATTCGGAATCCGAAGCGCATCTGACGGATGATCGCGCATTGAATTACACGCTTCGCCAGCCACGCGGGGTGGCGGGGTTGATCAGCCCGTGGAACCTGCCGCTGTATCTGTTCACGTGGAAGATCGCTCCGGCCATCGCCAGCGGAAACACCGCGGTCGGCAAGCCGTCGGAGCTGACACCGATGACGGCGCACCTGTTGGCACATCTGTGCGAACAAGCCGGCGTGCCAAACGGCGTGTTGAACATCGTTCACGGTCGCGGCGGCGGAGCGGGCGCGGCGCTAGTCGCGCATCCGAAGATTTCGGCGATCTCATTCACCGGCGGGACCCAAACCGGCGCCGAAATCGCGCGCATCGCCGCGCCGATGTTCAAGAAGCTTTCGCTCGAACTCGGCGGGAAAAATCCAAACATCGTTTTCGCCGACGCCGATCTCGATCAGGCGATCGCGACCAGCGTCCGCGCGGCGTTCTCGAACCAGGGCCAGATCTGTCTGTGCGGTTCGCGGATCTTCGTGCAGCGATCGATCTTCGAACATTTCGTCAATCAATTCGTTCATCTGACCAAGCAGCTCAAGATGGGCGATCCGCTGGATGAATCGACCGAGCAGGGTGCGCTTACGTCGCGGGCGCATCTGGAAAAGGTGATGAGCTACATCGAGCTGGCGAAGACCGAAGGTGGCAAGATCGTCTGTGGCGGTGAAGCGCCGCCGCCGGTGAGCGATCGATGTCGCGATGGGTTCTTCCTGAAGCCAACCGTGATCACGGGACTGACCGCGACGTGCCGCACGAATCGCGAGGAGATCTTCGGGCCCGTCGTCACAATCACTCCTTTCGACAATGAAGCGCACGCGATCGAATACGCCAACTGCGTCGAGTACGGGTTGGCCGCCAGCGTGTGGACGCGCGATGTCGAGCGCGTACATCGCGTGTCGGCTGCGATTCACGCGGGCACGGTGTGGGTGAACTGCTGGATGCTGCGCGATCTTCGCGTCCCCTTCGGCGGCACCAAACAAAGCGGTGTTGGGCGCGAAGGCGGCGAAGAGGCGCTGCGATTTTTCACGGAAGCCAAGAACGTCTGCGTGGCGTTGAATACTGGAAAGAGCTAAGAGACCGCGAAGTCGCGAAGAACTACTAAATTGTTTTTTCTTCGCGTCTTCGCGACTTCGCGGTCTCTGCGATTCTAAGGAACCAAATGTCCGATCAACCGATGATGAGCAACCGAGCCGCCGAACCGGTCGGGCCGTATCCGCATGCGAAGCGCGTGGGCAACCTGTTGTTCCTCTCCGGCATCGGTCCACGACAGCGCGGCAGCAAGGAGATTCCTGGCGTGAAGCTTCGCGCGGATGGCTCGGTCGAGTCGTACGACATTATCGCGCAGTGCAAGAGCGTGTTCGAGAACGTGCGGCTGGTGCTGGAAGACTCGGGATCGAAGTGGGAAAACATCGTCGACGTGGCGGTCTATCTCACCAACATGAACGACTTCGCCACGTACAACAAAATTTACGCCGAGTATTTCGCGGGACCCGGCAACCCGAATCCGACGCGCACGACGGTCGAAGTCAGCGCTCTGCCGACGACGATTCATATTGAGTTCAAAGTGATCGCGACGATTTGAAAAGAATTGGAACCGCAGATGAACGCAGATTGCGAAAAAACTCAAAATCAATCGGCGTTCATCCGCGTTCATCTGCGGTTACATCAGTCTTTGATTTCTGAGATGCATCGGTCGCGGCAATCATTCGTACGACTTCATCAACGATGGCCTGCGGATCGCTCAGTCGTCCGCTGCCGCTGTTCCGACACGCCAGCCAGCCTTCTTCGGGCCCGATGAACGGATAGCCGAGCTTTTTCAGCTTGGCGACGTTTTCCTGCGCAATCGGATTGGCCCACATGCGGTCGTTCATCGCGGGTGCGAACGCCACCGGGCAGGCGCTGGCACAAATCAGCAGGCTCAGCAGATCGTCGGTCAATCCGCACGCGACTTTCGCGATCATGTTGGTGGTGGCCGGGGCGACCATCATCAGGTCGGCGCGTTCGGTGAGCTTGATGTGCTGCGTGTCACCGCTGTCGACCAGATCGAACGTGCTTGTGCCAACCTTGCGCCCGGAGAGCGCTTCGAACGTCAGCGGCGTGACGAACTTCTGCGCCTCCGCTGTCATCACCACGGTCACGCCTGCGCCCGCTTGAACGAGCTTGCTGACGACGTCCGCGACTTTGTACGCCGCGATTCCGCCGCACACACCGACGATGATCTCGCGACCTTTCAGCGACTGAACGGGCATTTCGCTCATGCGAATCAATTCTAGCCACGAATGCACAAAGACACGAAGCGGTTCCTGATTGCAGGACACACTTCGTGTCTTCGTGCCTTTGTGGCTAATCTGTTTCTGCGATTTATTCCGGCTCAGCGAGTCCGCTGGCGGCGTAGTCGATGGTCAGCTTGTCCTGCAGGACTTCCTGGATGACGACCTCAAGGTCGGTCATGCGGTCGTCGCGCTCGATCAGCGGGCGGGCGCCGTCCATCAATTCGAGCATGCGCTTCTGGATCAGCGCCGTCAGCTTGAATCGGCCGCCAACCTTGTTCACGATTTCGTCGCTCTTCAATGCTTCAATCATAAATCAGATGCCTCCCGATCGTTCGGACCGTTTGTGTCGGATGATCTTGATGATTTCTTCTACCGCAGTCGGCAGTTCGTCGTTGATCACCA
>JACMJD010000526.1 GCA_014380825.1 Phycisphaerae bacterium
TCGATGAACGGGCGATTGTATTGCGTGTTGGTGATCACGAAATCCGCGCTCGGCAGCATCTCGCGGAGCGCTGAATGGTATGACGGGTCGTGCAAGTCATGCGCTCTGATCTGCACCGAGAATGGAACCCCTAACAGCTTTGCAGCCAGCATCGCAGCAAATCCGGCGCGATCGCCCCACGGCGAATGGACCCGATCGATGCCTGCGTCGCGAAAGTGGCCGGCGAGGTACACTGCCTTCTCGAAAAGCGTTCGATCGCGTCGCAGCTTCTTTGTCAGGCCATAGCGGCGCGACATTATGAAGAGATAGACGTGGTAGTAAGCGAGCGGTCGTTCACGCCGAAGCTCCCGCTTGTAGCGGGAAAGGGTCTGGTGATCGATAGGGAGCATGTACCGCGTTGTCGCCAGCAGTCCACGATCTCGCTCGTCGAGCAGCTCCACATCTTCGGCCGCATCGGCGAAGACTTCGATCGACGCGCCATGCGTCCTCAACGCCTCGACCTCGCGACGAACGAAGGTTTGACTGAGCACCGGGAAGTGCCAGATGTAGTAAGCGACTCGCGGCTTTTCCTGTGCTACCGACCGGCTGCGCCGTTGCAGAATTGCCGGGAGATTATCGGGCCACCAATCCCACCGCGAAACGGTCGCTGCGTGCACACGCTCCCGCGTGAGCTTCGATGTCCGTGCAAGCCACACGCGGACTATTCGCCCAGTCCTTCCGCGCTTCACTGCCCGATCTCGGCCTGTCATCGACTCGGCAGAGCGGCAGTCGGGTTTCGAGTGTAGAGCTCGACCCAGGCGGTTTCATTCTTCTGCCGCAAGACCAACTGCCACTCGTCAGTCTGTGCGAGCTCGCGCAGCCGAACCTCGGGCCCGTTCGCCGGTTGCGACACGAGAATGACGTCCACCTGCGCGAGGCTGGAGTCGGCTTCGAGACTCTTTACGCGAAGTGGCTCTTCGACGTAGCCCAGAATCGGCCGCGTCATCTCTTCGATGTGTGGCCATGTCGTCAGGACGCGCGCGGCTGGACGATCGCTGGCAATGCGATCGATCGCCGACTTGTTCATAGCGACAATGTCCAGATAACGGAGGCTCGTTTCCCCGCTCGGGGCGATAGGATCTGCGAAGTGTGACCCCACGACGACACCCAGTGCGACAGCTGCCGCGATGAGCTGTCGTTTCGGGCTACGTGCCAGTTCGAGAACCGAAACGGCACAGAGGATACAAAACATCGGCAGTATCGGGAGCAGGTATCTCGGCAGATAGAAAAGCACTGCGAACGAGTAGCCCGACAGAACGACCAGGAACGCGAACAGCCATAGCTCACGGCGACGGGCGTTCGGGGTGACGAGAAGATTGACGGCGATCAATGCAGTGAAGATGAACCGGAACTGGTCAATGAAAATCCATTGCGTGATAAGCACAAACTGGCTTCCAACGAGACCGGGAGTAAGCTGAAAAAGCTTGACGTCGAAATCATAGATGAAGAAAAACTGGCCAGTGGCGACTTTCTGCAGAAAAAAGAAGCCGCCAATGACGGCGAGCGGCACACTGTAAAGAGCGACATCCCGGAACTTCGCGTGCCTGAACGAATGCATTACCAGAAATCGATACAGGAGCAGCGCCACCACAACCACGATCGCGGTTTCTTTCAGCAGCACCATGCAGGACGCGCACACGACGTAGGGGACGTAGCGATCCTTGACGACAAAGTACGTCGCCAGAATTCCAA
>JACMJD010000527.1 GCA_014380825.1 Phycisphaerae bacterium
CGGCGGTGTGCCGAAGAACTTCACGCAGGACATCGTCGTCGCGGCAGAAGTCCTGGGACACGATGCGCCGATGCACAAATACGCCATCCAGGTAACTGTCGCCGACGTGCGTGATGGTGCGCTCAGCAGCTCGACCTTGAAGGAAGCGAGCAGTTGGGGCAAGGTGGATACGGTCTACGAGCAGATGGTCTTCAGCGAAGCCACGCTCGCCGTGCCGTTGATCGTCGGATACGCGTACCACAAGCAGTCGTGGAAGAGCCGCGTCGCGAAGAAGTGGAACGCGCTGCTCGAGCAGACACCCGCGGGTGTGTGATACGACGACCTCAAACTTTTCCAAGAACGCCCACGGCGCTTTGCACCGTGGGTTTTTTTTGCGCGGGAGCGAGACTCAGGGAGCAAGCTCCCCGGGGCGTTCCGCGCGGCAGCCGTCGCGTCGTGCAGCACTGCGGAACCGCTTTGGCACCCCTCCGTAGCACCCGCGGCGCCTCCAGAAGTTTGGCTTCGTTCTGCTCGATTTGATATCGTTTCGCGCGACTCCGCCGCACGTCGCGTCGCGCAAGTGCATGCTCAATCGAAGCCTGCGCGACGGCGCTCCGTTTTGGCTTTTGGCTTCGCCTGAGTGATTTCACACTTTCTGATTACCTCCAATCACGTCGTTGATTCTGCCGATCTTCTCGGCCTGTCCGCTGAGCGAAACGCTCCCAGAAAAAGAGAGCGCCCCTATACCCGGAGCGCGCTGCGCGCCGCGCACTTCAAATGCGCAGCGCAAGGCTGACAACCGTTCGCCACGCATCAAAATCAGGAGCAAATTTTCTTATTTTTCGATTTCGCGCGTTGCGCCAATGATGACTCCGGCGCGCAGCGCAAGCGGAACGGCTACCGGATCAAATCCTCCACCGCCAGGTCATACGCGAAGAACGGCAGCGTGCCGTGGTTCACGTTGCGGCCTGTCAGCTTGCCGTTGAGATTGTCGCGCACCTCGTGCTTCACCGTTTCGTCGGCGTAGACCACGTCGACGCGAACTTGGTTGCTCTTGCGGGCCGTGGTTGGCAGCGGTTCGCCTTTGATGTTCGCGGGATCGTCGACCGTGATGCTGTCGACCTTGATGTCGAATGGATCTGTGTACAGGTCGATCGTCGTGTCGCCGCCCTTTTGCTGGTAGTAGTTGCTGTAGTTGTAGACATTCCCCGGAATGCCCGCAGTATGTTTCAGCGGCGGTTCATCCACCGGATCGAGCGTCACCAACGCTCGGATCGGCGTGGCCTGCCCGATCAGATAGCCTTTGACCGTTTGCCCGAGCTTGGCGAGATACCGCGCGAAGTTGGCGGCCTGCACGCCGCCAAAGCTGTAACCGATCACGCGGACGTTGAGCGTCGCGACTTCGGCTTTGTCGATCCGCATGTTGCGATTGCGATCGGCAGAGCGGAGAAAATCCTTCAGTGCTCGCCCGCCTGCGTCTTCATTGTATTTTCGCACGACGCTATTCGTTGCTGCGCCTGCATCGTCGACGGTCTTGTCGAGCCAGTCGGCACCAAAGTCGCCTGCACCGCCCAGACCGTAGAACGAGATGATGTAATTCGGATTTGCCGCGAGCAGCGTACGCTGCTCAAGCTGTTCGATGTACGACGACTTCATATGTAACTATAGCAAGCAAAACGCGTGCAAATTTCGCAACAATCGAAAGGCAATTTCTTGATTTCGGCGGGCTTGCTACTTCAGCAGATAGCTTGCCGCTGAAGCGGCAAGCCCGCTTCCGCTGCGGACTTCGCGCGATCAGAACGGTTGATAGATCAAGTCAAAATGGATTGAGATGTCCTGGAGATCGCTGGTGGTTCCGAAATCTTTGAAACCGTACCCGTAGTAAATCGTCGCGCTGAACTTTTCGTTTGGATGGAAGAGCAATCCGATGCCGGCGCTGGAGATGAAATCGGTGTCGTTCGAGATCAGCTCGTGCACGTCGCGCGCGTAGCCGGCATCGATGAACGGCGCGAGCTCCAGAATGCTCTGCCCGGCGCGGTGCAGGATCGGCAAGCGGTATTCGAGCGTGGCGACGATCGCCTGATCGCGCACGAGCTGGTTTTCGCGGTAGCCGCGCACGATGTCCATTCCGCCGACGCTGAATTGTTCGAGCGAAGGGAGCGAATCATTCGCGAGCTGCCCGGCCGTGCGGAAGATCAGCAGGTGATCGGTTTTCGGAATTCGCCAGACGTATTGGAACTGCCCAAGCCACGCGAGGTATTGGCTATCGACCCCACCGCCGCCGATCGAATCGTCTTTCATCGTCGCGCCGAACAAGTCGACGCCGAGGTTGAACGTGGATCGGAACGAGATGGCGCGGCTCTGATTTCGGAAGATTACTTCCTGACCGAATCGGAGGGGCGCGACTTTCGTTCGCCCGCCCACCGCGCCGGGCGAAAACGAAAACGGTTCGCCCAGGAGTTGCGATGTGTTCTGCCTGAATCCGATGCCGAGTGAGACCGCGAACTCGCGGTAATCGAAATCCGCCGTCGTGGTGCGGAAGATCGGCTGCCGAATCGTCGCGAACACGGTGTCGGTCTTCGAAGTGATGTCCAATTCATCGAACGGCGATTCCACCACCGGCGAATCATCTCGCTGATAACTCAATTCCAGCGTTGTGTCGGAGGCGTTCAACGGCAGCGAATAGAAAATGCTGTATTCATCCAGGCCCGCCCATTCCCAATCATCCAACTGCCCCTTGTTGATTGTGTATCGCACGCCCAGCGCATCGCCGTTGCCGGTCAGATCCGTCACCGAGCCAAACAACTCGAATCGATTCGCGCCGACGCTAGGCGGACGACGATTGCTGAACTCGATCCCAAAATGAAACGGGCTGGTCTCTTCGACCTTCACATTCAAGATGCTCTGCCCCGGCGATGTCCCCGGTTCCAGTTCGGCGTTGATGCGCTTGATGTTCGCGTTTTGCCGCAGCAGCTCAAGACGATCCTTCAGCCGATCAATATTCAGCACGCGCCCCGCGCCCGCCATGATGCGATCGATGATGAACGAGCGTCGCAGCCACAGTTTTTTCGCCTGGTTCTGTGCATCCACGCCTTCGAGTTTCACATCGGGACGCGCGAGCTTGCCTTCCTTCGCTTCGAACGTAACCACCGCATCATCCGGGTCGATCTCCTGATCGGGCAGGATCACGCCCGACGTGATGTAGTTCCGCGCGATGTACAGTTTGGTGAGCTTAACCCGCGCGTCTTCTAACTCATCCGGCGTGATGCGCCGGCCGATGTACGATTTGACCTCCTTGCGCAGTTGATCGCTGGAGAAAACCGTGTTGCCGACGAATCGCACCTCCCGCAGCATGATCGAATCCGCCGCCGCGATCGAACGATCCGGCGAGGGTTGTGAAGTCGGCGCGGGTTGTGAAGTC
>JACMJD010000528.1 GCA_014380825.1 Phycisphaerae bacterium
CACCCGCGCCGGAAACGGCCGTGCCGGCGCCCGATGCAACCGCTGCACCGGCGACGCCGCCAGCCGTGACGCCGAACCAGAGCACCATCTCGCTCGCGGGCGATTTCTGGCACTACGGCAAAGTCGGCCGATACGATCTCGCCAACGCCGCCGGACAAAAGCTGCTCGCCTCAGGCGCGCCGCCGGCCGAGATCCTCGTCGCGTTCGAGAAGACCGCCTCCGAACGCAAAGACAATCTCGACGAGTGGCTGCTCCGCTGGCAGGACATGGAGCCGATGAAGGACATCACCGCGCAAGTGGTGAAGACCCTGAACGAAGGCCGCTACACGCGGCGCTCTGACACGAAGTTCATCACCGACAATATCGACCGCCTGGTCAGCAGCGAGCGCGGCTACGTGAACGGCGTTCGCGCGCTGCGCGATGCCGGTGAGTTGTCCGTGCCGTTCCTCATTCAATATCTGCGCGATCCGAGCAAGCAGCAGTATCAGTCCGTCATCCGTCGCGCGCTACGCGATCTGGGCAAGTACTCTCTCAACCCGCTCGTCGCCGCGACTGAGATGACCGATTGGCCGGTGCTGGCGATGGTCGCCACATCGCTCGGCGATCTCGGTTACGACGTGGCCGTGCCGTATCTCGCAAAGGTTGCGTCCAACAAAGACGCGCCGCCGCCGACGCGCACCGCGGCGATGGCGGCGATCAAGAAGATCACCGGCAGCGTCGCCGCCGCCGACCAGCTTCGGGCGGGCGATCTGTTCTACAACCTCGGCGAGAAGTTTTACTACGACACCGCCGCCATCACCGCCGATCCACGAAACGCGATGGCGTCGCTCTGGTACTGGAACCCCGACCGCGGCCTGATCAAGGTCGACGTCGTCCCGCCAATCTTCAACGAACTGATGACGATGCGCGCCGCCGAGTATTCGCTGAAGCTTGGCGGATCGTCAGGCGATGCGCTGAGCCTGTGGCTGGCCGCGAACTACAAGCGCGAAGTAGAGCTGCCGGAAGGCGCCGTCGATCCGACGCGCGCCGAAGGTCAGCCCAACGCACACTATTACGGTGTCTCCGCCGGCGCCCAGTATCTGAACGCAGCATTGGCAAGATCGCTCAAGGATCAGAACGCACCGGTGGCTTTGAAGGTCGTGAAGTCGCTTCAGGAAATCGCCGGCCAGAGCAACGCACTGCCAGGCGGCAATGGGCCGCTGGTGGATGCCATGGCGTTCCCGGATCGCGTGGTGCGATTCGAATCCGCCTTCGCTGTGGCCGGTTCGCTTCCGCAGCAGCCGTTCAACGGACAGAACCGCGTCGTGCCGCTGCTGGCCGAGGCGCTTGCGCAAACCGGCGCCCCGTCGGTCCTGCTTGCCGCGGCGAATCAGGAACAGTTCAACACGATGAGCGAAGCCCTCAAGGGTATCGGCTATCAGGTTGCCGGCGGAACGACCGCCGATGCCACCATCGCGTCCGCCAACTCGCTGCCGGCGGTTGATGTCGTGCTTATCTCCGATGAGCTCGCGCCGGCCGAGGTCGATCGGCTCATCGGATCCAACGCGCAGCCCACGAAAGTTGCCGGCGCTGCCAAGCTGGTAATGGTGAAGACCGACGCGTCACCCTACGAGGCCCGCAAGGCGAGCGAACGCATGCTCAGCACGACGCGTGCACAAGACCCGGCTGCGCTCAAGACTGCGATCGACGAAGCCCGCAAAAAAGCCGGCGCGTTGCCGGTCGATCCGGCCGTCGCGACGACGTATGCAACTCGCGCGGCCGATCATCTGGCGAAGCTCGCAATCAGCCGTGGGCAGGTGCTGGATCTGTCCGCCGCCCAACCGTCGCTGCTGAACGCACTGACGGATGCGCGGCCTGAGATCGTCAAGCTCTCCGGTAACGTCCTTGGTCTTCTGCCGTCGAAGGACGCGCAGATCGGCCTGCTCAGTGTCGCCAGCGACGACAAGACCGCCGACGACGTGAAGATCAGCCTCTACAAGAGCCTGTCGACCAACGCCAAGTTCTTCGGCAACAAGCTGGACGCCCCGCAGGTTGCAACGCTGGGGAAAGTGGTGGCAGATGCCACGAACCTCGACGTTCGATCCGCCGCGGCTGAAGCACACGGAGCGCTCAATCTCCCAGCCGACGATGCGAAGGGGCTGATCGTGAAGCAGTCGAAAATCTAAGAGTGACCTAAACAAGTCAGCGAAGTATTTTTCGCACAACCTCGTATCCTTTCGCGGGACAGATGACCTTCGCCGTCATCTGTCCCGCTGTCTTTTTGCACTGCGTGCTGTTCGTTGCAACCGTCATCCTGAGGTACTCCGAAGGATCTCCGGAAGCGAGCGACGTTCGACCGTCGAGATCCTTCGGAGTCCTCTGGATGACAATTCTGCTCTAGCGAAGGAGTTCGGTAATGCGGAAGGTTTTCGCTGCGTCGTTGTGCGCATTGTGTTGTTTCACGTGCGTCGCATTCGCTCAGGATGACGAAGCCGCTCTGATCGAGCCGAAGCGATCGTCGTTCAACGCTCAGGTGCCGTCGGAGTTGGAAGTTCGCAAAACGAAAACCGGCCATCTCCTGGTCAAATCCAAAGTGAACGGCGAGGACGCCGGCTGGTTCATCCTGGACACCGGTGCGGGGATGAGCTGTATCGATAAAACCGTGGCCGACGAGATGACGCTCGGTGAAGGCGGCGGCGTTACCGCGCGCGGGGTTGGCGGGCAGGCTGAGAAAAAACTGCGCACGTTTGATTCGCTCTCCCTCGGCGGCATCTCGCTTGAAGAGGGCAAACTCCTCGAGCTCGAACTGAAACGCTACGGCCCGCTGATGGGCGCGGACGTGCCGATCGCCGGCATCATCGGTCACGACTGTTTCATGGCCGGCGTGTTCGACATCGACCTCGCGAACGCGACCGTGCACGTACACGATCCGAAGACGTTCAAGCTCACCGAATCGCAAGGCGTCTGGACGCCGGTAAAGCTGGTCGGCCGACGCCCGGCGGTCGAAGGCCGCATCGAAGGCAGCGAGCCCGGCATGCTCCTGCTCGACACCGGCTCCAACGAAGGCCTGCTCGTTCACTCGCCCACGGTGAAGAAGCTGAACCTCCTCGAAGGCCGTGAAACCGGCCACGGCAAAGTGGGCGGCGAAGGCGGGGCGTTCAAGACTGTCCGTACCGGCAAGCTCAAAAGCGTAACGCTGGGCGGCTGCGAGATCGCCGACGTCCCAGCTTCGTTCGCGGAAACCACCGACGGACTGACCGCAAGCGACGAAGTCCTGGCGACGACGGGGCTGAAATTCCTGCGGAATTTCCGGATGATCGTGAACCAGTCGACCAACTCGATCGCGTTCAGTCGCGCCAAACTTCCGACGACGAATCCGTCGACACATCCCGCAAAATGACCCGCGGACCGCGCGCAGCGCAGCGAAACCAAAAATAAAAATTTCTACGTTCAAGTTTCAATTGAAAATCGGAGGATGCCGACCTTGCGCTGCGCGCGGCGCGCTCGTGGCGCGCAACAGACCCAGGTAATAGGGGAGCGCTTGTTTGTCGCGCTGCTCTTTGACAAGTTTGGATTTCGTGAGGCAACCGGAACTCGCACCGTTGCGCGAATCAAAATGAATCAATCTGATACAGAATGAAACAGATTGATACACCTTCACGATTTGGCAAAGCAAAGCGGAAGTGTGGCGATAACGCAACCCGGCATAAGAATTTGGTAACTGCCCATTTTGGAGACTATTCTTTTTCTGGTGCCTTTGCTTCCGGATGACCAGTCATGTTGATGTTGCTTGGTCGAAAGTCCATGTAGTAAATCCCGTGTCGCGCCAGTGCCGCGTAGACGGCATAAATCATCGCCTCGTTTGGGCTGAAGAATTCCGATATTTTTTGATGCCAGTGCGCCATCACGTCGCCGGAAAAGTCCGGTTTCTTGAACTGTACCCCAGCGAAATCCAGGAGATACGGTGATCGCACAAAGTCCATTTGAATTGCCAGAATGTCCTCGCGGTAATCCAGCATACGGGGAATTGTGAAACCGAGAAGCTGTCTCATTCCGAGGCGTCGCAGCAGTTGATAGGTGCGCACTTCAGCCTGAAATCCCGCAGAATATTTAAGCACCTTCACCGCCGTGCGCAGATCGGGGGCAAGGTAGACGTAACCAGAAATTCCCCACCCGAGTCTTGCCAGCGGTGCCCCGGTGCCGATATATTTTTGAGCGATGTCAGCAAATTTGATTGCGTCTGAATCCATGTCCACCTTTGGCGATCACTCCGCCGAAGTCGAAATGTGGTTAGATTGCGGCGAGCATGGCATCGTTGAATTGAGCAGGATTACACCGAGCGCCGTCGTCGCAAAGACACCTCGCGCCGTTCCACCCTGCGAGGCCGTCTTGGTTGTTATGGTTGACCGCAAGACCATGCGGTGTCGTGTAAACGTTACTCGCGGTTTCTCGCCATCGTCGTGCGCTGCTATTGTGTTGCCCATCGATGATTCGGCTCCATTCTGATTGCTTAGGCAGCACCCGGCGCGTGATACATCAGCCGCTTTCCTTCCGCTGATTGAATCAGCAAAACCGTACGGTCGCCATCGTTCATCTTTCGGCAGTTCCACAGGAAATCGAAGTGAGCAAGGTAGCGGTGAAGATGCTCTTGGCTGACAGCGTGATAGATGCCGTGCAGCCCACGCTTCACTAACGCGAAGCTGCTTTCGATCGTGTTCGTGTTCACGTCGCCCCGAGCGTATTCCTTGATGCTGTGGTTGACGGTTTCGTGTCCGCCCTTGAACCACTTGTTCAGCCCCCAATATGGCCGTGATTCATCGGTGAGCAATCGCGCTTTGCGGTCGACCTGCGCCACGATCATCTTGCGGACGTTGCCGTGCGTTACGTCGGTGTTCACTTGCCGCTGAATCTTTCCGTTGCGTTCGACAATGCCAACAACCTGAATCTTGTTGCTCGCGGGGCGCTTGTAGTCATCCGCGCGAACGCGCTCGTAGTTCTTCCGGCGGGGTTTGCCCCCGACGTAAGTTTCGTCCGCTTCTACGTCGCCCTTGAACGTCGGGGCTTTGCTCGGAGCCATCGCCCAGCGGATACGGTGCATCAGGAACAGCGCGGACTTGTAGGACAATCCGGTGTGACGCATGATCTCCAGCGCGGCCACGCCTTTCTTGCTGGTGGCTCCGCGCCAGAACGCATAGACCCAATGGCGCAATTCGATGCGAGATTCTTCGAACACCATGCCGACGCGAATAGTGTATTGCTTCTTGCAATCGCGACAACGCCAGAGGAACCGAGCCGAGCGCCCGCCGGTCTTAGCGTTCATCATCTTGTAGCAGTTCGTGCTACCGCAGTGGATGCAGCACGGCGAATTGCCCCAGCGCTGCTTTTCCAGAAACTCCACAGCGGCCAGCTCATCTTGGCAGGCTAATGGGATTTCCCGAATCGTCTCGGTCATCTTCAATTCGGGGCGTTGGTACTTCGCGTCTTTCATGCGGGCAATTTTAACTCTTACGCAAGGGATGCACAGTATAAGCGGGAGCCAGTTCTCTACTCGGCTGAATGCGACCGACAGGCTTCGAACCTGCAACATCTGGGGTCCAACCCCAGCGCGTCTTCCAATTGCGCCACGGTCGCAAAGGCCCCTGTGGGGCGCTAGCTACATGGTGGCGCTCGTATGCGATTCATACACGCATCCTTTCGTGTCTGTGGCGAGGACTGCGGCGCGGCTACGCTGCTTCGTCCAAGCCGAACAGGTGGAGCTGGGTCAGGCACGCAGGCGGTTCGTTGCCCTGCTTGCGGGCGTACGTGCCGTCGTCATTGCGCCTGATCACCATGGGCTCAACCCATGTGTTGCCGTCCCTGATTCTCCGGGGGCGGTCGGGCTCGTCTGCGTTTGGCGCAGACGGAGATTGGTCGGATGCCATTTGTGGCTCCGTTACAAATGCAGGCGCTTGCAGAAAACCGATGACGTGTGTTAATCTGGCGGGCCGGTCAGGGCCGCAGGGTGTTCACACGCCCTCGGACGCGCATCACGACGCCCGAAGCGCCAAGTACGGCGTGCGCGATGCGTTAGAAATCGGAAGCGGTTGGGGAGTCCTTCGTCAAAAGTACCTCGCCCAACCGCTTCTTTTATGCTCGTACCTCCTGTCCCGATTTGCCCTTGGCGGATATCACCGCCGCGACACCCTTAAAGAATTCTGCCACCCGCTCTGGTTGCCAAGCTTCTAGTTCGGACTGGCTCACGTGGACGGAAAACTCAAAATGAATTCCGCCGCGCTCTGGCTGATGCGACTTCGGGCTAACGCTCAGCGTCTGCTGCGTGAGCGCGGGCAATTGCGTCGACGGCGGGATTCGTTCGTGTTCAAGATCCATTTTTCCGTTCTGCTGTTCGACTGGCTTCACGAGTCGGAGCGAGCCGTTTTCCCTAGCACAAATTCCCGTCAGCGCCATGTAGTCCAACAACGTGCCTAGTTGGGGTTTGTATCGCGGTGCTGCCTGCGCTTCATCGGCCAAGTCGGCTAACGCTTCTTCTTCAGGCAAGTCGCGGAACTGAAGTTTTGGAAACAGTCGTCGCGCGAACCACGATCTCTCGACCAGCGGGGCCAGCTTCATTGCCGCAGTTTCGGGCGACCACTGGTACGCACGCGCGAATTGCACGAGTTCCGGTGCGGGCGCGAAGCCGCCGTCGATCCTGGTCAGGAAATCATTCGCGACGAAGAACGCGTTGCACAGTCCGACCGTCGAACCGGTTAGTTCGATTACCTTCGCAACGTCGTTATTGGTTACGGGTTTTCCCTCTACTCCGAGCGTGCCGTAGACACGCAAGATGTCTATCTGCTTTGGAGTTTTGATCCTGTCGGTCGCCAACTCCTTCGTCGGCTTCGGCCCCTTTGTCTGCGGTTCTCTATCGATGTCCTTCGCCGCCGCCGCAACGTCCGCCGTCTTCTCACTCATAGGTACCTCGGTTAAGTCCTTCGTCGCCGGTAACAGTACCCGAACCCCTCGCTCATGGTCAAGCGTTATCGGACGCTATGAGTAAAGTGGCAACCGATAAGAGCGCTAATCAGCTCAAAAAATGCGTTTCTGTCCATCCGGATCAATTGATATGAGGCGACTTGCAGAAACGTCGGGTTATCCCCGCGCGTGAGTGGAGCGCCAAAAATTGTGGATAACTTCGCTCATCCGACGACGTTCCGTTCAAGACCACTCACAATCTGTAACAATCTGGAGCAATCTTCTCTGCTTTTCTGATCTATCGTTCGTAGGAATAATAACTTACAGATGAAGGCCAAAGTGCTCCAGATTGTGCCAGATTGTGAGTGGATGTGAACGGAACGTCGTCGGATCAAAAATGTCGGTGGATAAGTCGGGTGGATAACGTGGCGTCGCCTCGTGTTATAGTGGCGAGCATGGCCAAGAAGAAGCCCGCGAAGCCCGGCCCGAAGCCCGAAGTCCTGAAGATCAGCGGCAACTGGAAAGCCGCGATTAAGCAGGCGATGCAAAAGAAGAAGCCCGCGAAGGGGTGGCCGAAGTAAATCATGCCGCTGTCACCCGACTACGACCGGTTCATGGCGCTGGTTACGGAACACATCGACGTAACCAACGAAATCGTCGAACTGCTGAAGCAGAACAAGATCGCAGAGGCAGACATCAAGATCAGGCGGATGGATGAGGTCGCGCAGATGATCCGTGATTTCAACCAAAACGGCGGGCGATTTCGTTAGTCCCTGCTAGGTTGCGTTATCGCCACACTTCCGAAGCAAAGCCAAAGTGAAGGTGGAGAAGTGGGGAAAATCCCCAGCGCCGATGCCAACACCTCGGCCGTCGCGTATCATCCGCCGCCCATGAGTGACGGGGTTGGAGCAGAATCACCGATGACGCCGGAAGCGGCGGTCGCGCCGGCGCTGCCGTACGCACGCACGGAGGAATCGAACGGGCAGCTGCTCCGATTACTGCTGCTGCTCGCCTGGCCGGTGCTGGCGGAGCACGTGCTGCACATGATGGTGGGGATCAACGACACGTACCTGGCGAATCACGTTGTCAGCATTTCGCCGGCGATGTCGGGAGCGGAGGTCGCCGCGGCGCGATCGCAGATGGCGGCTGCCGCGGCTGCGGTTGGCACCGTCAGTTACATCCTCTGGCTGATCGGTCTGCTTACCGGCGCGATCAGCGCGGGCTCGACCGCGATCATCGCCCGCGCCACCGGCGCGCGGCATCGACGACTCGCCAACAGCATCTGCGGACAATCGATGTCGGCAGGCGTCATCTGCGGGATCGCGCTGAGCGCGATCATGTATTTCTTCGCCAAGCCGATCGCGATTTCCACCGGTCTCACCGGCCAGGGCTTCGAATTCGCGCTGATGTACTTTCGCATGCTCAGCTTCGCCGTGCCGTTTCTGGTGATCATGTTCATCGCCAACGCCTGCCTGCGCGGCGCGGGCGACACGCTCACGCCCGCGACGACGTTCGTCGTCGTCGACATCGTCAACATCGTTTTCAGTTGGGGACTGACGTACGGGATGTTCGGTTTGCCGAACTGGGGATTCAAAGGCATCGCCGCCGGAACGGTGATCGCGTATTGCGCGGGCGGCGTGATCCAGGTGATCATGCTGCTGCGCGGGCGGGGCGGATTGCGTTTGTATATGCATCGCCTCGCGCCGCACTGGCACAACCTTAAGCGCATCCTGCGCATCGGCATTCCCGGTGGCGCGGGCGATCTGATTCAGTGGATCGTCAACTTCGCGATGCTCGTCGTGGTCAACAAGATGGACACGACGCTGGTCAGCTCGGCCGCCCACAACAACACGGTGAAGATCGAGAGCATGAGCTATCTGACCGGCTTCGCCTTCGCGACCGCCGCCGCCACGATGGTGGGCCAGAGCCTGGGGATGCGCGATCCGCGCCGCGCGATGCGCAGCGCGTATCTCAGCTACGCGATTGGCGGCGGATTGATGACGCTGTTCGGCATCCTGTTCATCACGCTGGGGAAACATCCCGCGATGTGGCTGTCGAGCGATCCGGTGCTGATCGACCTGACCACGCGATGCCTATTCGTCACCGGTTTCTGCCAAATCGGTTTCGCCGCCGCCATGATCTTCGGCGGCGCATTGCGCGGCGCGGGCGACACGCTTGTGGTGATGATGCTGAATCTGTCCAGCATCGTCGGTATCCGATTGGTTGGCGTCCTGCTGGTCGCGTGGTATTTCAAACTTGGATTGCTTGCGATGTGGACGGTGTTGTCGGTCGAGCTGATCATCCGCGGCGCACTGATTTACGGCCGGTTTTTGAATGGTGGCTGGAAAAAGGTCGAAGTTTAGCCACCGCTGGGGCACCGATTAACACCGATGAAAGAAATGAAGCGCGGCGTCCTCTTCTTTATCGGTGTGCATCGGTGCCCCATCGGTGGCTAAGATTGTTTGAATCGAGATGAAAGTAATCCTCGCAAATCCTCGCGGCTTCTGTGCCGGTGTGAACATGGCGATCGAATGCGTCGACGAAGTGCTGCGCCTCAAGGGGCCGCCGGTTTACGTGTATCACGAGATCGTGCACAACCGGCACGTGGTGGAAGATTTCAAATCGCGCGGCGTGACGTTCGTCAACAAAGTGAGCGAGGTTC
>JACMJD010000529.1 GCA_014380825.1 Phycisphaerae bacterium
CGAACTCATCAAAGAACCGGTCGCGTCCCGAGCTGTTGTCGAAAACGTCTTCGTTATAGTCGCCGTAGATGAAATCGCTGCCGGATTCGCTGCGCATCGTGTCGCGTTCGCCGTCAACGCCGTCGAGGATGTCGTTGTCGTCGCCGCCGAGCATGATGTCGCTGCCGTCGTCGCCCAGTAGTGTGTCATTGTCGTCGCCGCCGTCGAGATAGTCGTCTCCGTCATCGCCGCGCAGCGAGTCTTTGCCATCCTGGCCGTAGATGTCGTCCTCACCGGCGTCACCGAAGAGGTCGTCATCGCCTGTGCCACCGAAGAGGGTGTCCGCTCCGTCGCCGCCTTCGATGAAATCGTCACCGCTTCCGCCGTCGACGGAGTCATTGCCCGCGCCGACCGTGATCAGGTCATTGCCGTCATTGCCCTGAATCACATCATTGCCGGCCTGTCCGTCGATGTGATCGAAGCCGCCAGATCCGATGATTGAGTCGTTGCCATCGCCGCCGTCGAGGAGGTCGTCCCCGTCGCCGCCGTTGATCGAGTCGTTTCCGCTTGAGCCGAACAGATCGTCTTCGCCGCCGTTGCCGAAGAGGTAGTCGCTCGATCCGCCGCCGTTGATGCGGTCGTTGCCGGCGTCGCCCTGGAGATAGTCGATGTTGCCGTTGCCGTAGATCCGGTCGCTGCCGTTGCCGCCGAAGACGGTATCGCGACCGCCGCCGCCTGTGATCGTGTCGACGCCGTCTTCGCCATACATGCTCGTACGCAGCGTGAGCTCGGTGGCGATCTGCAGGATGTCGTTCCCGCTTCCACCGAAGATCACGACATTGCCGACGCCGTTGAATCGGCGGACGATCCCATTGTCGCTCACGCGCACGCCGATGGTGCCGGATGGCTTCACTGTGATCACGTCCGCGCTGCTCGTGCCGGTGACCTTCAGCACGCCATTAACGAATGAGATCGAGAGCAGCGTGCGGGATTCCAACGTTTCAAGAACGGGCGTTTCGAATAGGGTCGGGTTCACGGTTGCACTCCTTGTCGTACAATAGATACGACAGCGGGGTGAAGGTTAGGTTAGTCGACGCTATCTTATTGGTATTATGCGCATTTCCGAGCTGTTTTACTCGATCCAAGGCGAAGGCAAACTGATGGGCGTGCCGTCGACGTTCGTTCGCGCCAGCGGCTGCAACCTGCGGTGCGTCTGGTGCGACACGCCTTATGCGAGCTGGGATCCGGAAGGTCCGGAAATGTCTGCCGACGAAATCGTGCGTCAGGTCGCCGATTTCGGCGCCAAGCACGTCGTCATCACGGGCGGCGAACCATTGATCATGCCGGACATCGAACCACTGTGCACGGCGCTGAAATCGAACCGTCACCACATCACCATCGAGACCGCCGCGACCGTCTACAAAGACCTGAAACTCGACTTGGCAAGCCTGTCGCCGAAGCTGGCGAACTCAACGCCGCGCGAACGCGAGGGCGGCCGCTTCGCGGTTTCGCACGAGAAGAACCGGCTCAACTTCGACACGATCCAGCGCTTCATCGACACGTCGCCAAGCGTGCAGTTGAAGTTCGTCGTCGCGCAGCCGGACGATCTGGACGAGATCGAATCAATCCTGGCAAAGGTGCGCGGATGGCAGCGCGAAGATGTCCTGCTCATGCCCGAAGGCACAGATTCGGCAACGCTTGACTCGCGCGCCGCATGGATCGCCGACATCTGCGCGAAGACGGGTTATCGATTCTGTCCGCGCCTGCACGTCGCGCTTTATGGCAACACGCGCGGCACGTGACGCGTCGATACTCGCTCATCCAAACTTGGGTGGTTTCCGCGTACGCGAGGCGAGCACTCGACCGGTGCGCCAATCGTCGAGCGTCACGGGCTGCTGTACGGGCTCGGCGGTGTCGTTCGCGTCGTTCGTGTCGTTCGCAATTCGAAGGGCGCTGGCTTTCACCTCAGTCACGACGGTAAACGTCGGTGGACTTGGTGGGCGAATGCCCTTGGGCGGGTCGCATCGCGTGCTGTTGGGCGCGACGTCGACGAACATGAAACCGTTCTCGGTCTTGGACGGAACCACTCCCGATCGCGCGCGATCAAGGATCGTGTCGACGGCCACTCCCCATAACTCGGCCGCGACGGTCGGCACGACCCAGCATGACATGAACCCGTTCCTCCAAGAGCTGATCTGATTACAACTTAGACATCGGATCGAACCCGTGCGGAACTTGAAAAGCAGCGGCGTTTACCGGTAGTTGTTGAACTGGATTGGAATCCCGGGCGGATTTGCTCGCAGGTAGGTCATGACCGATTGAAGGTCGTCCTTTTTCGATCCGGTCACGCGAAGCGCTTCGCCCTGTATCGACGCGTTGACCTTCAGTTTCAGTTCCTTGATCGACTTCTGAATGATCTTGGCGGTGTCTTTGCCGATGCCGTCTTTCAGTTTCACTTTCTGGCGAACGGTTTTGTGCGTGGCTTGTTCGAGTTTCTGCGCATCCATGCACTTGGGGTCGACGCTGCGCTTGATCATTTTCTCCACGACCACTTTGCGCACGGCCTCAAGCTGCGGCTCACCGTCGGCCATCAACGTCAGCTCTTTGTCTTTTCGGTTGAATTCGACAGACGCGGCCGTGCCCTTGAAATCATAGCGCGTGCCGATTTCCTTCTGCGCCTGATTGACGGCGTTGTCCATCTCCTGAAGGTTGATCTCCGAAACGATATCAAATGAGCTGTCGGCCATCACCGCATTCTAAAAGAAGATGAACCATCAAGCCAAGAAGCGGTTCCTCTGATGAGAAACCGCTTCGTGTCTTCGTGCCTTCGTGGCTGATGTTTCCTTAGTTCCTTCGACGTCGCGCAAGCGCGCCGAGTGCGATCGTCGCCAAGCCCGCGAGCGACGCCGGTTCGGGAATGGCCGACGGTGCAAAGCTCGGAGCGTTCGCGGCGAAGCCGTCGATGACGGCAGTGTTGCCGGCGAAGAACTGCGTCGCGTTGGTGCGAATCACGATCGTCCGAGATGACTCACCCGGGTCGACCAGATAAGGGCCCGCCTGATTGTTCGAGTCAAAATAGAACCCGACGACCGAACCGCTCGCGCTGCGATCCGCGAACAGCGGTGCCTGAGCGCCCGCCGTGAATGGCGCCAGTGCGCTGGTGCGATAGCCGACATCGGTTGTGAAACCGGTGAAGCTGGTCATCGACAAACGCTCGATGCCGTCGCTGGAGCTGGCGTTGTTCGTGAACTGATAGTAAAAATCCAACGTCCCGCCCGCGTTGGTAAACACGGCGGACGTCAACGTACCGCTGTACGTCGGAGTGGCAACGGGCGTGCTCACCTGTGTCACCAGCGCCGGCGTGTCCGAGAACACGCTCAACGAACCCGGGCTGGACGGAACGCCGTCGCCCACGCTGCTGCCCGGCGCGAGCAACGTCGCGTTGGCCGCGGCGGTGAGCGCGAGGACCGTTACCGCACCGATCCACTTCATCCATGAGTTTGAACGCATTGTTTCCCTTTGCATTTTCTGACTCCGTCGGTTCGAAAAACAAGGACTCTGCTCCCGGCAAGGCTGGCGCGAAGAATCCGCTCCAGCGTGGTCTTTAACGGCGCGCTGCCGAAACTGGGAAGGGGCAAAATTTTCCATTTCTGCAGTTTTGTGAGATCGTTCAGCTCGGATTGAGGGAACGCATGAAACTACAGGTACTTGGCGCACATTTCGTCATCTCGATCACACTTGTCGCGGCCAGTCTGACTGCCAACGGGTGCGGTCCGTCGCGTCCACCCGACCCGCGTGATCCTGTGCTGGCGGAGACGCTTATCGAAGTCGATCCGCGGCGGATCCGTTCTACGATTGAGAAGCTCGCCTCGTTCAAAACTCGCCACTCACTTTCGGAAACCAAGAGTCAAACGGAGGGCATCGGTGCCGCGCGACGTTGGATCGAATCCGAATTGCAAAGTTATGCCGCGCAGAGCGACGGGCGATTGCAGGTAGAGTTGCAGGAAGTTCGCGTAGACAATCCGACCGATCGCGTGCCTTCGCCGGCGACGCTCGTCAACGTGATCGCGACGCTGCCGAGTGTGACCGGGCCGGCAATAGAGCGCGTGTACATCGTCAGCGGCCACTATGATTCGCGAAATCTCGATCCGCTGGATGCGAGCGGCGCTGCCCCCGGCGCGAACGACGACGCCAGCGGCACGGCCGCGGTGATCGAACTGGCGCGAGTGCTCAGCCGAATGAAGTTCGACGCGACGATCGTCTTCGCATGCTTCGCCGGCGAAGAGCAGGGCCTGCTTGGCGCCGCGGCACTGGCGGAGAAGGCAAAAGCAGAAGGCTGGAACATCGTCGGCATGTTCAACAACGACATCATCGGCAACACGCGCGGCGGGAACGGTGTCAAGGAAGACAATCGCGTCCGCGTCTTCTCCGAAGGCGTGCCATCAAACGAATCCGCGATGCAACTTCAAGCTCGCCAAAGTAACGGCGGCGAAAACGACGGCGCATCACGACAACTCGCGCGTTACATCAAAGAGATCGGCGAGCTTTACGTGCCCGGTTTTCAGGTCTCGCTCGTCTATCGTCGCGATCGCTTCGGTCGCGGTGGCGATCACATTCCGTTCCTTCGCCAGGGATTCGCAGCGGTCCGGTTCACGGAACCGAATGAAGACTTTTCGCGGCAGCACCAGAATGTCGTCACAAAGAGCGGTCGATCGTACGGCGATGTGCCGGAGTACG
>JACMJD010000530.1 GCA_014380825.1 Phycisphaerae bacterium
AAGACACCCGGCCGGTAAACCGGCCTCGCCAGTTAGTTCGGCGAGGCGCAGTGCTGAAAGAGGGGAGGGTTGTGCGGGTTTTAGGATCACCGTGTTGCCTGTCGCTAGCGCCGGGGCGAGTTTCCAGCAGGTGATTGGGAACGGGAAATTCCACGGCACGATCGCCGCGACCACGCCCATGGGCTGGCGGAGCGTGAAGTCGAATCCACCCGCGGCCACTGGGATTGTCTGGCCGCAGAATGTGCTGATGGCGCCCGCGTAGAACTCGAAGATGCGAGCGCCCAGCGCCACTTCATCCCGCGCGTCGGCAATCGGTTTACCGACGCTCTGCATGTCGAGACGCGCGAGCTCGTCCTGATTCGCGCGGATGAGTCGCGCGATGTTGTACATGATCTCCGCGCGACGACCGGGCGTCATGTCGCGCCAGGTTTGCTCGAAGGTTTTTAGTGCGCCGCGTGCCGCGCGGTCGACGTCGTCGGGGGTCGAGCTGGACAATTCGAGAAAGCGCTCTTCGGTTGCCGGATTGGTGAGCGTGAAGCGCTCGCCGGAACTGGCGCGAGGCTCGCCATTGATGAACGTTCCGGTCGGTTGTTTCATCACATGGCCTCGCGATAGAGCTGCAAGAGGTCCGCCCGCGTGACCGGCACGGGGTTGGTCAGGTGACAACCATCCTCAAACGCCTGATCCGCGAGCTCATCGAGATGCGATTCAGTGACGCCGTGGATCGCGAGTCCGCCCGGGATGCCGATGTCGTCGAAGACTTTCGAGACGGTGTCGATCGTTTCACGATCGCTCGCGCCGCGGCAGTTTAATGCGGTCGCGACTCGTGCATACATTCCCGGTTTTCGCGCGGCGTTGAACTGCATCACCGTCGTCAGCACGAGCGCGTTGGCCAGGCCGTGATGGAGGTGGCAGATTGCCGACAGCGGATGCGCCAGCGAATGCGCGGCGCCGAGATCTTTCTGAAACGCGACGCCGCCCATCGTCGCGGCGATGAGCATCTTGCCGCGGGCGTCCAGATCGTGAGGCGATTTCACGGCACGCGGCAGGGCGTCGGCAATCAGCCGAATTCCTTCCAGCGCGATGCCATCGCACATCGGATGAAACGCGGGCGAGGTAAACGATTCGATGCAGTGTGTCAGCGCATCCGCGCCAGTTGCAGCGGTGAGTTTGGCGGGCAGGTCGACGGTTAGTTCCGGATCGAGGATGACCAGCTTTGCCAGAAGCGAGGGGTGAAAGATGACGTGCTTGCGTCCGCCCATCGTAATGACTGAGCTGCGTCCGACTTCGCTGCCCGTGCCGGCGGTTGTTGGAATCGCAACAAACGGCGCGAGCGCACCGACGTCATCGCTCGGCAGCGGTTCGGACATTTTCCAGTCTGGAAACTGGACCGATAGCCGCAGGACTTTCGCGACGTCCAGCGCGCTGCCACCGCCAAGACCGATGACCGCGTCGCAGCGATCGCGCGAGAAAACTTCGGCGGCGGCGCGAACATCTTCGTCCAGCGGGTTCGATCGCACGCCGGAGAAAACTGAACTCGTCGGCAGAGCCGCGATCGCCTTGCCGAACGTCGGCGTCGAAGCGAGTCCGGCATCGGTGACCACCAGTGGGCGAGTGCAGTTCAACCTCGCCAACTGCTCGGCCACGTCACCCACCGTGCCGGCGCCGAAGAGAATCGTCGTGGGGAAACTGAACTGCGCCTTCGCGGCCATACATCAAGCATAGCGAGACAGCGAGGTTCCGGATGCGCGTTCTTCGACGGCTTCTACGTACCACGGGTTTTCCAAGTGCGTGGATTTTGCTTCGCAAAATTGGGCACGGGTTGGGAAACCCGTGCTACGAAGTCTCGCATCATTTCTGACTGGCAACTTTCTGATCCGCCGAAGCGGGCTTGGTCGCATCTTTCACCGTCACCGCCGTGCCGGTCGCCAGGCGGGTGTTGCCTTCGATCACGACCGATTCCGTGCCATCCAATCCTTTGACGACCTCCATCAGCTCGCCGCGCGCGTCGCCAAGATCCAGTGGGTGTTCGATCGCCTTCCCGTCAGCGCCAACCGTAAAGACTTTGTTCACGCCGGCGAACGTGACGATCGCATCACGCGGGACGAAGACGACCTTCGGATCGAGTCGCGTCTCGACCGAAGCCTGCGCGAACCCGCCGGGCTTCAGAAGACGTTTCTCGTTCGGGACGACCGCTTCGATCTGGAACGTGCGGTTTGCCGGATCGATCTGCGGGTTAATGCGGGTGAGCTTGCCTTCGAAACCGTCGCGGTACGCTTCGACGCGCACGCCCACGCGCTGCCCGACGCGCACGTCGGCGACGTAGCGTTCGGGAACCGTGGCCCGAAGCTTCACCGGGTCGTCGTCGATCAGCCGGAAGAGCTGCGCGCCTTCCTGCACGTATTCGCCCACGCTGACCATGCGCGTGGCGATGGCGTAACTGTGCTGCTCGGCGGGCAGTTGGCCGCTCGATGGATTGGGCGAGACGACCGTCGCATCTTGCATCGCCTGCTGCGCGATGTTTGCCTGCGCGTGCAGCGACTGCGCCTGGTTCAGCAGCGAGCGCGCGGTGAGCAACTCAACTTCCGCGCTGCTCTGGGCGACTTCGTATCCGGTCTTCAAGTCCGCGTAATCCTGATCGCTCAACAGCGGCGGCTGCTGTTCGTGAAGTTGCTTGCCGCGATTGAACTTCGCCTTTTCGTTCTCCGCTTTGAACTTCGCCTGTTGCACGGTGGGGACGTTATTCGGATCGAATTCGCCTTCGGGAAGCTTGTCGAGCCCGAGCTTCGCGAGCACCTCGCGCTCGGCCAACTCTTTTTGACGCAGGCTCAATTCGTAATCCGTCTTGTCGATCTGAGCCAGCACCTCGCCGGCCTTGGCGCGGTCGCCCATGTCTTTGTTGATCGTGATGATCCGCCCGGAAACCTTGGCCGAGATCGTGGCGTCTTCGGTTCCGACGAGAGTGCCGACCACGTCAACCGTTCGCTGCACCGATTGCACGATCACTGGCGTTACCGTCACGGCCACCGCGCTTGGCGCCGGCGGCGCTTTCGGCGCCTCGGGTTTGCAGCCGAAAATCAGGATCGCCATAGACAGGCAAAGCAGCCGCGTCAGGTGTTGCATGATTTGTGTCATCACGGTTAGAAGAGCGTAGGATTGGTTTTCCGCCGCGGCAAGGGTTCGGTTCCGCATGATTCGTCCTCGCTCTGCCCAAATCTGCCTGATCGCCCTGATGCTTTGCGGATGCGCGGTAAACCAGGAAAAGGAGGTTGCGAAATACCGCGGTGTTATCGACACCGGCGTTCGCGGAGCAACGGTCGATCCGCTGGCGCCGGGTGAATCGCTCACGCTTCGCCGGGCGATGCTGCTGACCAATCAAAATAACGAGAACCTGAACCTCAGCGGCGAAGATTATCTGCAAGCGATGATCGACAAAGATCGCGCGTTCGCCTCATTCCTGCCGACGATCAGCCTCCGCCCTGCGGTAAATGTCCGTGACCGCGGACGCAGCGATGACAACGACGACAGCAACACCAACACGCGCCGCACGACCACGGATGTGCCGCTTAGCGGCGAGATGAATCTGTTCAACGGATTCCGCGACATCGCCAACCTGCGGCGCTCGGTCGCAACGATCGATCAGCGGCGCGAGTTGCTGCTCGACCTTCAGCAGACGTTGCTGCTCGATACCGCGCAGGCGTTCTACGCGGTTCTGCGCGCCGAGCGATCGGTGGATGTGCTGCGCAGCTCGCTCGCGGTGCAGGACGAACGCCTGCGCGACGTTCGCGGCAAGCAGCAGGCCGGGCTCGCTCGTCCGCTGGATGTCGCGCAGACCGAGGCGCAGGCGTCGGCGACGCGCGTGTCGCTGCTTCAGGCGGCGCGCGATGTGCAAAACGCGCGAACGGCGCTCGCGTTCCTGATCGCGCAATCGATCGGCGACAGCCCGCTGCTCGATGAGTTGTCGATCGCGCGCACAACGGAATCGGTCGAACAGATTCTGGTCGATGCGCTCGAGAAGCGTCGCGATCTGCTGGCCGCCCGGGCGGCGGTGTTGTCGACTCGGCAGGAAGTTGAGTTCGCGGTGGGGCAGTATTATCCGTCGATCTCGCTCAACGTGAATTACTTCCTGTCGCGCCAAAGCACGCCTACCGATAGCGATTGGAACGCATTGTTCGCCGCGAACCTCCCGCTGTTCTCCGCCGGCCTGATCGAGGCCGACGTGCGCACGGCGTGGTCGCGGCATCGGCAAGCAAGATTGGATGAGTCGCTACTATCGCGACAAATCGAGAGCGACGTGTTGCGGGCGCATCAGAATCTGATCTCCAGCGACGAGCAGCTTCGCGAGCTGCAGCTTCAACTCGCCGCCGCCCAGCAAGCCCAGCGGCAGGCGGACGAATCCTACCGCGTCGGCCTGGCCACGAACCTGGATCGCATTCAGGCGCAGGACCAGTTGCTCTCGACGCAGCTCCAGCTCACCAGCGAAGAGTTCAACCGCAAAGTCTTCTACCTGACCCTGCTGCGCGCCAGCGGCGAACTGATCGACGGCGATCCAACGGTGCTCGGGCCGACAACACAACCGACGCAATAAAATGCGGCCACGAAGGCACGAAGGACACGAAGGGAATCCCAAAGAAAACCTGAATCGAGTCTTTACAATTCCTTTGTGCCCTTCGTGCCTTCGTGGCAAAGTTTTTGATTCTCTCCCACCGTTTTGCCGATCATGTTGACCATGCGAACTACGGTTCGTATATTTGGATTAGAAATGATGAGTTCGCGAACCAACACGACGACGACTACGACCAGTTCTTTGGCCGGCCGGTGATCGCGTCGAGTTTTTGACTTATGCGAAATCAAACCGCCCGGCTTTTGCCGGGCGGTTTTTGTTTGGGCGGTTTTTCTTTTACCCTGAGACGCAATCATGACCTCGATCAAACTCCCCGACGGCTCCGTTCGCGAGATGCCGGACAACGTGACTGGAATGGAAGTCGCCGCATCGATCGGCAAGGGCCTCGCCAAGGCCGCGGTTGCGGCGCGCGTGGACGGGAACATCGTCGATCTGTCGCGCCCGATTCCGCCGGGCGAGCATCAGTTCGCAGTGCTGACCGATCGCGATCCGGATGCGCTGCACGTCCTCCGTCACTCCACCGCCCACGTGATGGCCGAGGCGATTCAGCGGCTCTGGCCGAACGCGCTGCTGGCTTACGGCCCGGCCATCGAGCACGGGTTCTACTACGACATCGCGCTGGAGAATCCGATCTCGTCGTCTGACTTCGAGAAGATCGAAGCCGAAATGGGGAAAATCGTCGCAGAGGATCGGCCGTTCAGCCGGTATGAGTTGTCGTTCGATCAGGGACTCGATCGTCTGAACAAGGAAGGCAACAAATACAAGGTCGACAACGCCCAGCGTGCGAAAGCCGCGGGCTCATCGAACCTCAGTTGGTACGTCACCGGCGCGAAAGACAAAAACTGGGAGGACCTGTGCATGGGCCCGCACGTGCCCAGCACCGGCAAGATCAAGGCGTTCAAAGTGATGAGCGTCTCGCAGTCGCACTGGCACGGCGACATCGCGTCCGACAAATTCCAGCGCGTCTACGGCACCGCGTTCTTTGATCCGAAAAAACTCGAAGAGCACATGACTCGCCTCGATGAAGCCAAGAAGCGCGACCATCGCGTGCTCGGGCCGGCGCTGGGGTTGTTCACCATCGATGAAAAAGTCGGCGCGGGTTTGATCCTCTGGAAGCCCAAGGGCGCCGAAGTTCGCATCCAGTTGCAGAACTTCATCAGCGAGCATTTGCGCCGCCAAGGCTACAAGCAGGTTTTCACCCCGCACATCGGCCGGCTTGAGTTGTACAAGACCAGCGGGCACTTTCCGTACTATCGCGAGAGCCAGTTCCCGCCGATCATCGATCGCGAGTTTTACGATCAGATGGCCAAGGACAACTGCGGCTGCGGCGAGCTGAGCAACCGCATGAACGCCGGCGAGATCGACGGCTATCTGCTCAAGCCGATGAACTGCCCTCATCACATTCGCATCTATGCGAGCGATCCGCACAGCTATCGCGATCTGCCCGTGCGACTGGCGGAATTCGGCACCGTCTATCGCTGGGAAAAATCAGGCGAGCTTGGTGGCATGACCCGCGTGCGCGGGTTTACTCAGGATGATGCGCACCTCTTCTGCACCGAAGAGCAATTGCAGCAGGAACTGCTCGGCTGCCTCGATCTGGTGAAGATCATTCTCGGCACGCTGAAGATGACCGACTTCCGCGTGCGCGTGGGTTTGCGCGACCCGGACAGCAAAAAATACGTCGGCGCGAGCGACAAGTGGGATCGCGCGGAGGCAGCTTGCAAGGTCGCTGCAGAGTCGCTCGGAGTTCCGTTCTCGCTCGAACCGGGTGAAGCCGCCTTCTACGGACCAAAGATCGACTTCGTGATCAAGGACGTCATCGGCCGCGAGTGGCAACTTGGCACCGTGCAGGTGGATTACCAACTGCCCGAGCGTTTCGATCTCACCTACATCGGCGCGGATAACGCGCCGCATCGCCCGGTGATGATCCACCGCGCTCCGTTCGGCAGCATGGAGCGCTTCATCGGCGTCCTGATCGAACACTTCGCCGCCGCGTTCCCGCTGTGGCTCGCGCCAGAGCAAGTCGCAGTACTGACCATCAGCGAGAAGAGCAACGAGTTCGCGAACAAGGTGGCGAGCCTGCTTCAGCAGGCGGGATTGCGAGCGGTGTCCAACTTCAGCGGTGAAAAGATCGGCGCGAAAATCCGCGAAGCCGCGATGAACAAAATCCCCTACATGCTGATCATCGGCGAAAAGGAAGCCGCCGCGAACGTCGTCGCGGTCCGAACTCGAGCCGGGCAGGATCTGGGCCAGATGCCGATCGAGTCATTCATTGACAAGGCCAAGCAGGAAGTGGCTTCTCGCGCATCTTAGGGGAAAGCGGATGAAGATCGACCGTGAAAGCTTGCGAGCGCAGTTCACGCGCCGGTTCGGCCGGTCTAATCCAGATCGGATGGACATCGACTTCTGGCATCACATGGTTCGCAGGGGATTGAATTCGAGTCTTGCGCGTGACCAATTCGACCTTGACGCCGACGAGTTCTACGAGTCTCCGGTCTGGTGTTTTCATCGCTTTGGCAGCACACGCACCCGACTCGCCGACGGAACTGTCGTGTGCATCGGCGGTGAGCATGAAGACTCCTACGATCCGGATTTCTGCATCTACAATGACGTTATTGTCGTCCGCCCGGATCAATCGATCGCGACTTTCGGGTATCCACGAGACGTCTTTCCGCCGACCGATTCGCACACGGCGACGCTCTGCGGTGATCAAATCGTCATCATTGGACGGATCGGATATCGGGAAGATCGCGATGAGCGTACGACGCCCGTGTTCTCGCTCAACCTGAAGACGTGGGCGATTGAACGCCTGAGACTTTCCGGGGAGTCACCCGGATACATTTACAATCACCGCGCGACGCCGCAAGTCAGCGAGAACGTCATCACCGTTTCCGGGGGCAAGCGTCTCGACGATGCCGGCGTCAACGAAGTCACCAACGATCGCAGCTTCGCGCTTGATCTCAGTTCTGGTTCTTGGCGTGAAGTTTCTACGCCCCAGGATCCGAACGCGCTACCGAACGTGGATTGGCCTCCCAACTGGGAGCCACTTTGCGAAGAGAACGCCGCCAACTATGAGCGAAACCAGTTGTCTCATTCGATGCCTCTGGGGCACCCATTCTTCGCATGTGAGTTGGAGCCGTGGGCAACTGGTAGGTATGCGGACCGCTGGGCGACGTTGTATGTGCTCACGGACGGGACACGTCGCGTTGCGGCGGTTTTTTCCGAGGAACTGGAAGATTTCGAACACAGCAAGCTGCCGTTGCCAAACGTTCGTCTGTTCCCCAATATTGAAACGTGGCTGCGGTCGCCAAGCCTCTAGACAATAATTCTTCAAAAAATCCGGTTGCGCTGCGCGCCAGACGCTCGGCCGGCGCAGCGCCGGGGGATATATGGGGGCGACGTTTTTTCGGCGCTGGCAAAGGAGCACCGAATGGGATTGTCCCGAAAGGAGCGATTCGAGATTGCACGAACGAAGCCATCGGAGTTGCGTGGACCGCGCGCGATGGACTTTGCGAGTTTCCGCAGCGAAGCCAAAAGCCAAATTGAGCCTCGCATGCGCAAGTTGTTGTTTAGCTGTGAGTTGGCCTGATTACCTGTCGATTCGGGAACACGAAAACACATGCGATTTAGCGGAACGAAGCCAAAGCCGGGCATCACAACGCGCGACAAAACAGCAGCAGCGGTTGCCCGCGTCTGGTAATGGGCGAATGCGTTGCTCTCTAACGAATCCCGGTCGAGGCGGGGAAAGAAAGCCTACAATAATGCGAGATACGACCTTGCAAACGCCTGATCAACTTTGCATGATTTGACTGCTGCGAGAGCGTTCCGGGCTCTTTTGGTGCCCGTTCGATCCCGCAACCGCGTTTGAGAGCGATTTTTAGGGTCATCACGCGGGGATTTTCCGATTAGATAGATGTCGGCTGCGAGTGATTTGCGGGATTGTTCCCGCACGCGCGAGCCGCGAGTTTTACACAGGAGTGTTCCGCCATTCATACCAATTTCCGTCACAATGAGCAGATCCGCATTTCGCCGATCTTTCTCATCGACGCCGATGACAACAAGGTCGGCTCCACGCCAACCGCAGAAGCACTTCGCCGGGCTCGGGAAGCCGGGCTTGATCTGGTCGAAGTCGCACCCACCGCTCGCCCGCCGGTCTGTCGAATCATGGACTACGGCAAGTGGCGCTATCAGCAGCAAAAGAAAGAAGACAAGAGCCGCGCGTCATCCCGAGCCGGCCAGCTCAAAGAGCTGAAGCTCAAGACCGTGCGGATCGGCGATCACGATCTGATGATCAAGATCAACCACGCGCGCGAGTTCCTCAAGGAAGGCAACAAGGTCCAGTTCACCTTGCAGTTCAAGGGCCGCGAAATGGCCCACACAGAACTCGGCCGCGACATCTTCCGGAAGATCAAGGAAGAACTCTGGCCGGTGAGCAAGGTCGAGCGCGACGCCAAGATGGAAGGGCGGCGCATGACGCTAGTGCTTCAACCGGAGCACAAAGCGCCCGGCGCCAAACCGCCGGTGCCCGGCAAGCCCGCTCCGCGCGTGAACGCGCCGGTCGGCCGACCGGGAATGAACCCCGCGATGAACGCCGGGACCAACATGAATATCCCGGCTCCCGCGCCGCGACCTGTTGCAGCACCGGCGCCGCAGAATCAACCGGCGCCGGTGACGTCGAGCTGATCTGACGATTTCAGCCAAATTAAGGGAGAAGCCCGCGTTCTTCGCGGGCTTTTCTGCTGGATGGTATACTGGTAGGCGATGAGCATGCCGGTCGAAAAATCTCGCCGATGTTCCATTGAGGAGTATCTTCAGTTCGAGCGTGAAGCGAAGGAGAAGCACGAGTGGCGCGACGGTGAAATCATCGCGATGGGTGGCGGAACCATCCGGCACAGCTTGATCATCGCGAACGTGATCCGCGCGGTCGGCAATCGATTGGAAGGCAAGCCTTGCCGCGTGTACGACAGCAACCTGCGCGTCGGCATCCCGCGGGCGTATCTCTACACATACCCCGATAT
>JACMJD010000531.1 GCA_014380825.1 Phycisphaerae bacterium
CCGGCGGTGTCGCGATCGACGACAGCAGCAACGTGTTCTGGGTTGGTGACTGGAACGATGCCGATTTGACCAAGGACATCGGCATCTTCATGAACGGCGAACTGCTCGTTCAAGAAGGCGTGACGCTCATCAACGGCGTGACGCTCGCAACCATCTCGACGGTCCAGGACAACATCTCGATCAGCGATAACGGCCAATGGCTGACCTTCGAAGGCGTGCTGTCCAATGGATTGGACGGTGCGTTCCTGGTCTCCGTCCCCGAACCCGCCAGTGCGGGCTTGCTGCTTGGATTGGCGATGGTGCCCGCGATGCGACGCCGCAGTCGTTGATCTGGCCGACGTCTTCTCGCGACAAAGGCGCGGCATCGTTGCCGCGCCTTTGTCGCGCGCGCGAAAACTTCCTTGCTCGCATCCCCCAAACTTTCTAGTCTGGTTGCGCGGTCATATCGATCTGTGCCAGACAAGGGAGTAATTGATGGAGCGGCAAGCATTTGTTCAGTTTCTGTGCGAATCCCTCGAAATGCGCCAACTGCTCAGCGCTACCTTGAAAAACATGACCCCGTCGCCGGCTGCGATCGGTTTGCCGCGACTGCCTGACGAGGACTTTTCGCTTTCGCCGAGCGCGCTGAACCTGCTTCCTCCGCCGTCTGCGCCGCCCAGCGGACCGATCGATCCGGTCGCCGAGTATGAGCCGATGGAGGGCCTGGTCATCTCCTGGATGTCGTACACGTCCATCCTCGGCCAGATCACCAAGCGCGTAACCGACGTCGGCGGGCGAGCGTATATTGGGGTCACCAGCGCGACGGTTCAGAACAGCGCCACCTCCACGCTCAACGGCCTGGGCGTGAACATGAGCAACGTCTCGTTCTTCACCGTCGCGCTCAACAGCGTCTGGGCGCGAGACTACGGCCCGCGCTATGTATACGAAGGCAACGTGCGAGTCATCGCCGATCACAAGTACAATCGCGCTCGCCCCAGCGACGACCTCGAACCCTACGCGGTCGCGCAGCTCAAGCGGCAGCAGATCTATGAAATGGGTCTGAACGGCACGCAACTCACGCACGGCGGCGGCAACTTTCACCTGAACGCAACCGGGGATGCGTATGCGACACGCCTGATCACCCAGGAAAATCTCTCCTTCACCGAATCGCAGATTCAGCTGATCTATCAGACTTATCAAGGCGACAACCTCACGCTTACGAACCGTTTCCCGACGAACATCGATTCGACCGGCCACATTGATATGTGGATGCAGATCTATGGCGACAAGAAAGTGTTCATCAGCGATTGGCCGAACAATTCCGGCTCGGCGCAGGATGTGATCTGCGACAACACCGCGACGCTCATGCAATCGCGCGGCTACGAAGTGACGCGACTCAACGCATACAGCGTCGGCGGCACGCATTACACGTTCGCCAACATGGTCGTCTTCAACAACATCGTGCTGCTGCCCCAATACAACAACGGCCCCGGCGCGGCGGTGTCGAATGCGATGTTCGCCAACGT
This sequence comes from Phycisphaerae bacterium, assembly GCA_014380825.1. The sequence goes on from JACMJD010000531.1 coordinate 1,506, forward strand.
GCAGGCGGCGGTCGGACCGGGCAAGACGGTCTATCAGATCAACGCCGACGCCATGATCACCGCGGCGGGCGCGTTTCATTGCATCGTGCAGCACGTGCCGATGCACAAGGGTCTTGCCGGCGCAAATGGTGGCCTCGCCCCCACGGTATATCTGCGCGGCCCCAATAACGGCGAGACGTTCATCGCCGGGCAGCAGTACAACATCCAATGGATTTCCGATGACGATGCACCCGTCGCCGCCAGCGGCGGTGTGACCGCCGTCGACATCCTCCTTTCCACCGACGGCGGGCAGACGTTCAACGCGACGATCGCATCCAACCAGCCCGCGCTCGGCTCGTTCAACTGGACGATTCCGGCCGGGCTTAATACGTCGCAGGCGCGACTGCGCGTGTTAGCACGCGACGGTCTGAACAACGCCGGCGGCGACGACAGCGACGCGAACTTCACGATCAGCATTCCCGTGGCTAACGGTGTCTGGACCGGCGCCGGCGACGGCATCAACTGGGCCAACGCGAATAACTGGAGCAACAACGTTGTGCCGGGCGTAAGTGATGACGTGATCATCGACATCGGATCGAACCCGACGATCGAAGTGACGGGCGCACAGAGCGTCCACACGCTGAGCAGCCGCGAGGCACTGCACATCAGCGGCTCGCTCGCCGTCACCGGTGCGAATAACGTCGTCGAGCTCGCCGCCCTGAGCTTCGACGGCGGCACGCTCGACTTGAACGACAACGACCTCATCCTCGACTACACCGGCGATTCGCCGCTTGCGGCGTCGCAAATGCAGATCGCCGCCGGCGCAATCTTCTCTTCCATCGCGCAATCCAATCCGCTTCACAACACAACACTCGGCGCGATGGAAGCGACCGATTACCGCTCCATCTACGGCCCCGCCGCGAGTTTCGACAACGTCGCGATCGACGACTCGGCCGTCCTCATCAAGTACACCTACTTCGGAGACACGGACTTCAACGGCCTGGTCGACTTCGACGACTACAGCCGCGCCGACGCCGGCTTCAACAACAATCGCACCGGCTGGTTGAATGGCGACTTCGACGGCAACGGTATCGTCGATTTCGACGACTATTCGCTGATCGATCAGGCGTTCAACACGCAAGGCGTTGTACTGTAGCGGAGAAACGAACGAAGGGAGATTTGTGCCGAAGTTCAAGCTGGTTCGACGAGATTCGCGCATCAACTGCCAGATCGTGAAAGCGACATCCACAGTGGCTGCGATCGTTGCGAATACGATGTTGGCTACGAGCGCTTCCGCGCAGACGTGGAATCAAAATTCTGTTTCAGCCAATTGGAGCAATCCGCTCAACTGGGTTAGCGGAGTCGTCCCCACCAGCGGCCCCGGGGCACGGCTGGTGGTGCTGTCACCGAGTACGACACCCCTTCAGCAGGATTTGGTCGATCCATTCGTGCTCAGCTACTTGCAGATTCACGCGATGCTGAACGGAAACCGTCTCCAGTTCGAGGCTGCGCCAGACGGCACGCCCGCGCGAATTCTGCTGACGGAATCGCAGGCAACCTTCAACGTTGGCGTTGACGTTCCCGATCACTTGAGGATTTACAGCGAACCTGGCGGATCCCAAATCACCGGAGGTTTGAACCTGAACGGCGCTGTAACTGGCGCCGGCGCGATTGAAATTGTCGGCGCGGCTGGCGTTCAATTTCACACAATCTCACCGAGTTTCACCGGCACGGTATCGGTCGGACGTCTGGACGACGCCAGCGCGCATCTCCAGCAAACCGGGGCATTTCCTGCCATCTCGAACATCTTCGTCAACCGGCTCGGCGAATTTCGAATTTCGAACTCGACGACAACGCCAAGCAACGATCGGATCAACGATGCCGCCACCGTCCACGTGCGAGGCGGCCGCCTTTCGCTCATCGGCAATACCAATGCGCTGACGACTGAATACATGGAGACGCTGTCAGTAGAGCGCGGTCAGTCCACGATTTCCGGGGGCGTCGCCACAAACGGGACGCGACGCGCTGAGTACATCTTCGACCATCTCCAACACAGCGCGGCTGGCGTGTTGATGATGGAGACGGTCAACATCAACGACTGGCGCCTGGTGGTGAACAACGCGCCGACGCTCACGAATTCGACGATCGGCGGATGGGCGATTGAGCCGGGAGATTTTCTAACCTACGACCCGGCCGCCGGCGCCGTGCCGCTTTCCAAGATTGGCCGCCCGTCGTCGATCGATGACTCGCCAGCCAGCGGCAATGTTTATTGCACGGTCCCGCTGGTCGAATTACTGACGGCGGATCGAACGATCAACACGTTTTCGACGTTCACCGGTGGAGCGATCGACCTGAACGGCCACCGGCTCACTCTCACGAGCGGCGGCATGTTCGCGGGTACCACTGCATTTGCGAACGGCACGATCACCAGCGGCGTTAACGAACTCTACTTCAATGGCCTTAGCAGTTACATCGGTCGGGTGGATGCGGTCATCGCGGATGGACCGGCTGGCGCGACTGGCGTGGTCATCAACAGCCAGATGCAATTCGCAGCCACGAACACCTACAGCGGCCCGACGACGATCATCAGCGCCGGCCTGCGCGTCGCCAAAGATGGCGCGGTTCCGATCAATAGCGAGGTCACGCTGGATGGCGGCAGACTCACCGTTGCGCTGCCGGTGCCGGGCACGCTGCATCTCGGTCTCGTCAACCTGATTGATGGCGACATCGACTCAACGTTGGATGGTTCTGCGCTCGATGTGCAAGACCTCACTCTCGATCACGGGAACATCACGACAAAGCTTGTCGGGAATGGACCGATCCACAAGCTCGGCGACGGCACGGTCACGATCAACAACGGCAGAGGACGGACCGGGCTCACGGTGATCGATTCGGGCACACTGCGCTCTATCAACCTTGGCACGGGGACTGTCACGGTGAATGCGAACGGAACGCTCGCCGCCAACTGGATGGATGACACGCCGGTTGACCTCAATGGCGGCACATGGTCGGCCAACGCGCCGATCTTTCCGGTGACCAGCACCGTTCGCGTGAAGGCGTCTTCCAAGCTCAGCAGTTGGAGTCATAGCGACATCATTTTCGATGGCGTGCTGGAAATTCCCGCCAACGTCCAATTCCAGATGGTCGGCATGATGACCGCGCTGGTGCGCGGCGACACGCGGCTGGACGGTTCCTTTTCTTATGAGAGTCAGTTGCCCGGTACCTTCCTGATCTTCGATCCGAACGCGGGAAAAACCCTGCGCGGTCGCGGCTCGACGAACGGCCGTTTGATTGTGGACAACGGTGGGATCGTCGCGCCGGGCGCGAGCGTCGGTGAGCTCACCGTCGGGCGCGCCCAATTCGGAACCGGCGGCATCTTCGAGATGGAACTTGGCAGCGCGACTGGCATGGCCGGCGCAAACTGGGATCTGCTGCATGCCGATGGAACACTGACGATCAGCGCGACCAGCGCGAATCCGTATCAGCTCAGGCTTGTCAGTCTGGATGCGGTGGGTCAAGCCGGCGCGCTGGCTAATTTCAATCCGATATCGTCGTACGATTGGATCTTTGTCGAAGCACCGGCGATCACCCTCTTCTCGCCCGACAAATTTCTCATCGATGTCCAGCAGTTCGTCGCCTTCAACGACCTTGCCGGCGGATCGTTTTCGGTAGCGCAGGTCGGCACCGCGCTGGCCGTGCGGTTCACGCCAATTCCTGAGCCATATCTAGGCCTATTCCCATTAGCCACTTATTTGCTTCATACCCGCCGCCGACGACGACTCACGCCGCTGCGGCGCGGTTCGAACGGATTTCTTGCTCGCGATTCATCCTCCCTTCCGCTTATGTTAGCGGTCGGCGAGGGTTGAACCGGTGCATACATCCTTTCAAATTGAATGGCTCGAGCAACGATGGTTGCTGGCTGACGTGCGGTTTGCGGTCATCGGAGATTACGGGGTCGCCGGACAGCCGTTGGCGGACGTGTCGGCGATGATCGATCTGTTCGATCCGGACTTCGTCACCACCACAGGCGATAACAACTACGAAGTGGGCGGGGCCAACACGATCGATCCGAACATCGGGCAGTATTTTCACGAATACATTTTCAACTATCAGGGCGGCTACGGCGCCGGCTCGCTGACGCGACGGTTTTTTCCGTCACTGGGGAATCACGATTGGGGCAACACCGTTCCCACGCCCCACAACGCGCAGCCGTACCTCAATTACTTCGACCTGCCCACGAGTCCATCCGGCGGCGAGCGATACTACGACTTCGTCAGCGGGCCGGTGCATATGTTCGTGCTCGACAGCGACGAGAACGAACCCTCCGGCATCAGCGAGACGTCGACGCAGGCAAACTGGTTGCGCGATCGGCTCGCTGCTTCCACTGCACCGCATCGCGTCGTCGTGTTCCATCATGCGCCGTATTCTTCCGGCGAACATGGAAACGACCCGACGCTTCAGTGGCCGTTCTCGCAATGGGGCGCGACTGCGGTTATCGCAGGCCACGATCATCATTACGAGCGACTCTTCGCCGAAGGAATCCCATACTTCGTGAACGGAATTGGCGGGCGGAGCCTGCGCACGATGCCAAACATCGTGCCGGAAAGCCAGTTCCGCTACAACGCCAACTATGGCGCGATGATCGTCGATGCGAACGACGAACAGATGACGTTCAAGCTGTACACGCGCACCGGTGCGCTGATCGACACGTCGACGCTGGTGCTGGCAAACCAATTGCCGATCGTCAGCGTGCAGCCAACCGACGCGAGCGGCGCGGAGGCGGGGACGAACCCGGCGGTGTTCACGATCTCGCGCACCGGCAGCACTGCCGCACCGCTGACAGTAAACTTCGCGCTGGGTGGAAGCGCGGTGATGGGCGCCGACTATCAAAACGTGCCGCTGTCGATCACGATTCCGATCGGCAGCTCGTCGGCGATCGTGCAGCTCAATCCGATCAACGATTTTCTGGCCGAAGGCGCCGAGAGCGTGACGCTGACGCTTACGAGCAGCGCGTTGTTCAACCTGGGACAGGACAAAGCTTCGACCGCGACGATCGCCGACGACGATGGCACCAGCGCGCTGCTCTTCGCCGGCGGCGGCACCTGGAAATATCTCGACGACGGAAGCAATCAGGGCACCGCGTGGCGCGCGATCGATTTTAATGCTATCTGGCCCAGCGGCGGCGCACGCTTCGGTTACGGCGATCCTGGCATGGTCACGACGATCAATGGTGGACCATCCAACAACCGGTTCATCACGCATTACTTCCGAACCACGTTCAACATCGCCAACGCCAACGCGATCGACGTCGCCCAACTGAATGTGCTGCGCGATGACGGCGCGGTCATCTATCTCAACGGCAACGAAGTCTGGCGGACGAACATGCCCGCCGGCACGATCACGTCTTCGACGCTTGCCTCCACCGGCGTGGGCGGCGCCGATGAGACGACGTTCTTCGCGCATGCGTTCGATCCAACGCTGCTGCAAACCGGCACCAACTATCTGGCGGTGGAGCTGCACCAGAGCAGCGTGACGACCAGCGACGCCGTGTTCGACATGTACATCGCCGGCGGCGTTGACAACGTCGCGCCGACCGTCGCGAACCAGGTGTTCGACTTCGAATCGTGGCACGAGTTGCGATTCACGTTCAGCGAAAACGTGTTCGACAGCCTGGACGTCAGCGATTTGATTATCACCAACCTGGCGAACCCGAACGATCCGCTGCCAAGCGGCGCATTCGCGCTGACGGCCGGCGGCGAGCCGACCGTTGCGGTCTGGCGCGCCAACAGTTTGCTCCCCGATGGCCTGTACCGCGCGGTGCTGCCGGCTGGCAGCGCGCACGATCGCGCGAACAATGCGCTGGCCGGCAACGTCGTGCTGAA
>JACMJD010000532.1 GCA_014380825.1 Phycisphaerae bacterium
CACGGTGTTGTCGCTGCCGAAGAGCGCGTTTAACATCGAGGAAGAATACGAAGACTACGACCTGCGCCTGAACGACCACGCCATCGCCGGCTTCATGCGTCAAGACAGCATCAACTGCGTCGTCTGCGAACCCTCCTTCACCGACCGCCAGGCGATCAAACTCCGCGACGAACTGAAGCGCGGCTAACACGACGCGTCGTCTCAAAGCACCATAATTTCGCTGCGTTGCTTTCGATATCAATTTCCAAGGGGTCCCGCGTTGTCGGCGGGCTGAGTGCCAGGGCTTCGACGTTTCCACAGCGCGTAGCTGGAATCTGCCGGAATGCGCCACCGGGCCCTCACGAAACCAAACCGCGTCAGCACAGGGCGCTGGCCGCCACGAACGAGATCGCGCGCGCTATTCGCGGGTCCGGGCCGATCGCGCGGACGAACGGTGCGCTGGCGAATGTCGCGAGCGCCCCATACATGTGCGTGGCATGGCCGGACTGCGCGTCGGTGTAAACGGCCTGTCCGTGGGCCGCGCGCCAGTCATCAACAACGATGGCCGATTCCCAGGAATTTAAGGGGAACGGGTTACCAAGACGTGGAATATCTGAAGAAATCCCTTTGATCACGTACGCGAGCGCGACGATCAGGATCGGCAGCAGCGCAAGTTTCGTCCACCCGACGTTCGGATTGGAGAAGGTGGGAGCCACAGAGAATCGTTCTTCGACGGGAGACCTGTTGCGATCAACTCCACTCATGTCGCGGGAATCTCTTGCCGCCACAAATGGAAGGCGCTTTTACCTTCGCGTGTCACCGACGGCAACCGCTGGCGTGCCGACTCAGACCATCTCGCACGGCCCGCGATGGGTCACGCGTGCGCGTGTGGCGGGTCGTCCGGCTCTGTGGCGGGATCGGTAAGGTGGCGGCGGCGGAAGCGTTGCGTGGTCACCTGATAGTTCGGATCCGCGCCGCCGAAACAGAAAAGGCGGAGCTTTGTGGTTGGGTGACTTTTTTTAAGGGACTCGATAAATCGCGCCGAACGTGCAATTTCTATTGCCTAATGTGTTCGTTTTTGCGTACATTCCGTATACCAACTTGCCTCCCCAGGCGCAGCCGCGCCTGTATGAACTAACTGATTAGGTCCAGGTCACGCAAAAATGAATTTGCCGCCCAAAGGCATTCCGGCATTTCCGCCGGCGCAAGGTCTTTATGACCCGCGCTTCGAGCACGATTCGTGCGGCGTGGGTTTCGTTGCGCACATCAAAGGCAAAGCTTCCAACACGATCGTCACACGGGCGCTGGAGATGCTCGAAAACATGAGCCACCGCGGCGCCTGCGGCTGCGAGCCCGACAGCGGCGATGGCGCGGGAATCATGGTCGGCACACCCGACAAATTCTTCCGTCGAAAAGCGGGCGAGCTGGGCTTCAAACTTCCCAAGGCCGGTGAGTACGCCGTCGCGATGTTATTCCTGCCGAAGGATCTCGCCTCGCGCCGCGCGTGCGAGGTGCTGTTCGAGAAGATCATCGAAGAATACGACATGAAGGTGCTCGGCTGGCGCGATGTCCCGACGAACAACCAATTCGTCGGCGCGACGCCGAAGCTCTCCGAGCCGCGCATCCGCCAGGCGTTTGTCGGGATGGGCGATCACTTCTACAACCGCGCCGATTTCGATCGGCGGATGTACGTCGTGCGAAATCGCGTCGAGAACGTGATCGAGTTTGGCGATTGCCCCGAAGGCGCGAGGAACGTCTTCTACATCAATCTCCTGTCGACCAATCGCATGGTTTACAAGGGGATGCTGACGTCGCATCAGCTTCGCAACTATTACCCTGATCTGTCCGATCCGGAATTCGTCTCGCCGTTCGCGATGGTGCATAGCCGGTTCAGCACGAACACATTTCCGAGCTGGCGGTTGGCGCATCCGTTTCGATATCTCGCGCACAACGGCGAGATCAACACGTTGCGCGGCAATCGCAATTGGATGCGGGCTCGCACCGCGTCGCTCAAGAGCGACGTGTTCGGCGACGAGCTGCAAAAGCTGTATCCGATCCTCACCGAGCTCGGTTCGGATTCGGCCACGCTCGATAACGCGTTGCAATTCCTGGCGGTGAACGGGCGATCGCTGCCGCATTCGGTGTTGATGCTGATTCCTGAAGCGTGGCAGAACGACGAGCTGATGGACCCGGATCTGAGAGCGTTCTACGAATATCACGCCTGCCTAATGGAGCCGTGGGACGGCCCGGCGAGCATCGCGTTCAGCAATGGAACGTTGATCGGCGCGGTGCTCGATCGCAACGGGCTGCGGCCGTCGCGGTATTACGTGACGAAAGATGATCTGGTGATCATGGCGTCCGAAGTCGGAGCGCTGAACGTGCGGCCGGAGGATGTCGTTCGCAAATCGCGCGTGCGTCCCGGCCAGCTTTTCCTAATCGACATGAAGGAAGGCCGGATCATCGATCACGATGAGATCAAGAGCACGCTCGTCGACAAGCGGCCGTGGCGGAAATGGTTGGATGAATGGCTGATCGATCTGGACGCGCTGCCCGATCCGGAAAATGTTCACCAGCCAGATCACGACACGCTGCTGGTCCGCCAGCACGCGTTTGGGTACACGAACGAAGACCTGAAGCTGCTGATCACACCGATGGCGACGACCGGCGCGGAGCCGATCGGATCGATGGGCACCGATACGCCGCTGGCGTGTTTGAGCGATCAGCCACAGTTGCTTTACAACTATTTCCGGCAGCTCTTCGCGCAGGTGACCAATCCGCCGCTCGATGCGATTCGCGAGGAGCTGGTCACCAGCCTGTTCACGTATCTCGGTCGCGAAGGAAATCTGCTCGATGAACAGCCGCAGGCGTGCCAGCTCATCAAGCTGAAGCAGCCGATCCTCAGCAACACCGATCTTGAGAAACTCCGACAAGTCGCAGCCGGCGAGCTTCGCGCGGCAACCTTGCCGATGCTATTCGACGCGCGAGACGGCGAAGCCGGGCTGAAACATGCGATCGATAATCTCTGCACCGCCGCGAGCGATGCCATTGCCGACGGCGCATCGATCATCATCCTCAGCGATCGCGGTGTCGATGCCGATCGCGCGCCGATCCCCTCGCTGCTCGCGACGGCGGCCGTCCATCATCACCTGATCCGCGAAGGCTCGCGATCGAACTGCGGTCTGGTGATCGAAACTGGTGAAGCCCGCGAGGCGCACAATTTCTGTTTACTTATCGGCTACGGCGCCGGTGCCGTGAACCCTTATCTCGCGTTCGAGACAATCGCCGACCTGCACAAACAAGGTGTTCTTCCGGAGGAGTTGGCGCTCAAGGACGCGACAAAGAACTACATCAAAGCCGCGAACAAGGCGATTCTAAAAGTCACCTCGAAGTTGGGGATCAGCACGATCCAATCGTACCGCGGCGCACAGATCTTCGAAGCGATCGG
>JACMJD010000533.1 GCA_014380825.1 Phycisphaerae bacterium
GCGAAGCAGACACGAACTTCGGAATCACCCAGCACAGACAATCGCCGGCCTTGCACCAGCAACGCAGTCGCCTCGTCGATACCCAGACCCACCAAGTTGGGATGCTGTTCGATGACCTTCAGCAAACGATCTTGTCTCATGCGACGCACAAAATGTTGATCGACGACCGCTCCATCCAAGAAGCCAAATCCGCGGCCGAGTTCCGCCATCGTGCCGCCTCGGCGAATCATCAGCTTGGACATCACCGCCGCGCCGGCCGACGTGCCGCCAATGACACCGCCCCGTTCGAGCAGCTTGTGCATCTCGGTTTCGGTGCGCGTGCCGGAGTAAGTGTCGATGAGCCACGCTTGGTTGCCACCCATGAACCATACGCCGGTCGCGCGCATGAGCGGCTCGACGAATTGTTCGGTGTCAGCCACTTCGCGCGAGCGCGTGTGCAGAATCGTCATCTCAGCCAGCTTTTGCTGCCGCCACCACGCCACATACGTTTCGACATCGGGCGTGTCTGCCGTTTGACTGGCGGTTGAGATGACCACCAGCCGCGCATGCTCACCGCCGGCCAGTTCGAGCACTTTAGTTCGCAGCGCTTCGGGCAGATTGCCGCCACCGCAGATCAGCAGCGATCCCTTATCCGGACCAAAAGCCGTGGGAGCGTTCTGCTCATTCATTTGACCGTGCGATTCCGCAGGCTTCATCGCCGCGAACATCGCCAAGACCGCCGCCGCAATCCACGTTGCGCGGCTGAAACAAATCAGAGACTTCAAAGTGGCACCTCATTCATTGAGCCACGGAAGTTCTTCGCCAGAACAGTCACCTCATGCGACCGTCGGGACGGCGAAGGGTTCCCTTGCGGGCGGGGAAGTATGCCGGTTTTCACGAATGAAGAAAGACTGATTCGTGGATTTCTGGCCAAAAAACCGAGGTTTTTGGGTGGGCGAGGGGCCGGTTGGGAGGGCTGGACACGTTCGCCCGGTTGGCGTATGCGTCTATCAAATAGAAGAAGCGGTCGTCACCGACCGCTTCTTGCTTGCTGTAGCAGAGCACCGCTAGGTGCGCGAAGAATTACTTCTTCTTCGCGGCAGCCTTCTTCGCGGGAGCTTTCTTACCAGCCTTAGCAGCTTTTTTCTTGGCCACAGTAGCACTCCTTACTGAGCAGTTGGGTGACTGTCGCGCTCGCTTGGCTAACCGGGCTGTAACGAGATCGACGAACCACCACACCTTGTTGTCCGACCTATCAACCGTGATAGATCGTGGTGAGCCTCCTGCCCCGAATGTTCGTCGTTCCGATTTCAGCGAAGCGAAGTAAGAAGTGAATCTCGTTTCGATTCGATTCATGCCGGTGACAACTGCGATCCGTTGCAAGTTGCACACACTTGACGCGGATCATCCTGACGTCTTTTTTTATTTCCTGCAACCCAATTCTTGACAGAATCGCGCAGATTGTGGCGAGTTGTTTTGATCGCGCTCGCAGCGCATGACGAATCATTTTCAATCACTCGCGCGCGATGTCGATCATGTGAAGCGTGCTCGAAGTCATCGAATGATCGCACTCATGAGTTTGATAATTGATTCAACACATCGCGCATGTATTCAATGCTGTCGCGCGCGATCTTCTCTGCTCCTGGTCGATAGTCAAAGACTTCCACGGAGACCCAGCCAGAGTAGTTTGTTTGCTGTAATGCCCGGAAAATCGGGGCATATTGCGTTGGTCCCATGCCGGGGCCGAGCAAGTTCACATCGTTGACGTGGAAGTGTCCAACGTGCGGCGCATAGCGCTCGATGATCGTTTCGATCGGTTCTGATTCACCGCCAAGCATCGCTTTCACATCTTGATGCAACACGAGACTCGGCGAGCCGACCATCTCGATGAGTCGCATCGCATCGGCGCAGGTGTTGAGGAAGTTGGTCTCTTTCGGAGTGAGTGGTTCGAGGCAGATGCGAACTCCACGATCGCGCAACGCGGACATGCAACCGCGCAAAACATCCGCCGCGTTTTCAAACGCTTGGTCCAGCGAAACTCCTTCTTCGAGATTGCGCTGCAGCGGTGAGCCGAGCACCATCAAGTCACCACCAACGTCCGCGCAGGCGTTGCCGAGTTCGATGAGATACTGCGATGTCGCGCGGCGCACCGCCGAGTTCGCGGTCGTCAAATGGAAGCCTTCGGTCTTCGCCAACAACCAGTGCAAGCCGATCACTTGAACGCCATGCTGTTCGGCAGTCGCGCGGAGAGACCGGCGTTGCTCGGCAGAGACATCGGTGATGCGCGGCGCGAGCGTGAACGGCGCGAGCTCCAGTCCGGTGTAGCCCAGTTCGGCGGAGAAGGCACATTGGCGTTCCCAATCCCAGCTCTCGAACAGTTCTTGGCAGATAGCAAACTTCATGATGTCCTCGTTGACGGATGGGGTGAGGCTCCGCGAGCAGCCTCCGTTGAATACGGTCAGCCAGAAAACTCGACCCGGCCGCTGGTTGGCGACGTTACCGGCTTCCGGGCACAAACTTGCAACGTTGGTAAGGCGGCCTTAGATTGCCCCGCCTCGCGAGCCGCCAGACGGGCATTTTTGACGCAACTCAAGAACCGCCCAACAACAGCGGTCACAGAGTGCGTACTCGCGACCAATTCTTACTGTCTGTCGGCTGGGCTGTTTTGTCTCGCAAAGCCCAAGCCTTTTTCCAGTCATCCTTTCGTCATCGTTTTCGAGGTCCGGTTCGATGGAGAATCAGTCAGTCATCCAGATTAAGAACCTCACGAAGATTTATCGCGACTTCTGGGGTCGAAAAAAAGTTCGTGCCCTGAATTCGCTAAGTCTCGAAGTGAAGAAGGGCGAGGTCTTTGGGCTGCTCGGCCCCAACGGGTCCGGCAAGACTACCACCATGAAGTTGCTGCTCGGCCTGCTGTTTCCGACGGAGGGCGAGATCACGATCCTCGGAAAGCCCGCCTCGGACGTCAGCAAGAACGAGTGGATCGGCTATCTGCCGGAAGAATCCTATCTCTATCGCTTCCTCAACGCCGAGGAAACGCTCGACTTCTACGGCCGGCTTTTCGACATGCCCGCGGACGTCCGGCGGAAGCGCGCCGCGGAGCTGATCGAAACCGTCGGCCTCGGCGCGGACAAGAAGCGCATCCTCCGCGAATACTCGAAAGGCATGCGGCAGCGCATCGGCCTCGCCCAGGCACTTATCAACGATCCGCAACTCGTGATCTTGGATGAACCGACCTCCGGCCTCGACCCGCTCGGCACC